>JAIRTQ010000084.1 GCA_031254835.1 Puniceicoccales bacterium
AAAATCCGTCGCCCGATGCCGATCGCCAAAGAACAGCCAATTGCGGCCAACCATTTTACCGTCATTTCGCTCCGCCCGCCGCTGTTCCAAAAAGCCCACAAAGGGAGCAATGCCGGCGCCGGGACCAATCATAATGACGTCAGCCATAGAATTTTCTGGCAACCGAAAGTGGGTGCGGACCAGATAGCAGCGCAATCCTTCACCGGTGGCCAGCCGCCGGTTCAGGTAGGAAGAGGAGACGCCGCAGCGGAGCCCACCGTCCGAAGCTACGTAGGTGGAAGTGGTCACCACGAGCCGCAAGCCATTCGGCCGAAGTAGGGGGCTGGAAGCGATGGAATAGAGCCTCGGCTGCAGTGGCTTTAGGGCCGGAAGGACCGGCGTCGGCGAAACGTCCCTCTCCAGAAAAATTTCCAAAAAATCCGCCACGGAAAGTCCGCCAACGGAGGCCGCAAAATCTCCGACGAGATTCTCCTCCAAAGACTTTCGCCCTTCTTCGGCACAATACGGTAGGAGCGCCTCCGCCAAGGATCGGGGAACTTCTCCGATGGAAAGCAGCTCTGAAAGTGCCCGCCGCAAGGGAACTTCCTTGCCGCGGACGGTGACCAGTTCTTCGCCGCCAGCGCGGAACAGTTTCAGCAGCCGCTCCACTTCATCTTTCGCATTCTCCGCTAGCACGGCGAGCCAGTCGCCACATTGGTAGGGAATGGGCCCATCCGCTTCCAATAGAAGCTCGCAGACCTCCTTTCCTTCTCCTCCGGAAAGGCGCCGCCTTTCGCTGAGCCGAACGACGAGCGGTTCCTTAGCCGAATAGCCCATAGTCCAACCCAGAAAAATCGAGCTCATGCGGCAATCTTTTTTTATTCCATTTACAAAAGGCCACAAACAAGGCAGCATGGCGTGTGCTGCCTGCATCTTTAGGAATCCCATATGTCGCCCGTCCGCCAGTGGTAGACGCTGTGCCTCCGGAGACTCCACCTCCACCTAGCGGCGAAAGCCCCACAGATAATGCCGTACTCCTACAGGTCGCTGCCATCGCTCGATCCCTTGATCCGCAGCAAATCGCAACAATAGCCGACGCACTACTTTACGCCGTCGTACCGACGTACGCCAGAAGTCAACGGACGATAAGCGCACCGGCCAAGGTGGGAAGATTTCTCAAGGGAATTGGTCTATTCTTCGTTTGGATGGTGAATTTTATTCACTACGCAAGAACCCCCATCGTCCGAGATGGAAATGAAATTCGTCGAGGGAATAGCTGTTACAAATTGGCGCAGTCAAAGGAGGACATGTTTCTCAATTCCGACAGTTCGCCGAAGATTGCTCAGCTGCGCGAAGATTTCACCGTTGAAGCAGCCAGGATGGCTAGATGTGGACGGCCTAATAACCGATTGCGACTAACGCTCAGCGAGGCGCAAGAGCTTGGTATGATTTTCACGGCCGATGAAATTAGTTTTTTAGAAGCCAATCCGAATATTCGCATTGCCCCCTACATGATACCCTACACACCTATGAGCGGACTCCAGGATGCCATAGACTGTGAACAAAATTTGGCCGGTAGTGTACCCGACAGTTTGCCCACCTACGAAAACGAGTATTCGGATGTTATTTGCCTAAAAATTGAGAATCAAAATCAGAAAGTTCGGGAAGGCCTTTCGAGAACATTTCATTGCCCCGTGCTGGTTGGCTATTCCATGGGCGGCATGACATGCCACGCGCTGGGCGCAAAATACAACAGAATGTCTATCGCTTTCAATCCGTTAGGCCACGGCGATGGGGTAAAAAAGTGGGTGGGGACCGGCGACTGGGATCGGGCGAACGGCATTGCCGCGCGAAGCCACCAAACTTACATAACGGAAGGAGATTACGTATCAGATCCGCAACATGCATCCGCTGCTTTTTTCCGAGAGGTACCCGGCATACGCTACATTTTACCAAACCTCCTTTCAGTTAAGAGTAAATTCTGCACCCATAACGACATTGAGGGAAATTTAAATTTTTTCCGAGCTATGCCACAGAATTCGCCTCCGCCGGGGGAGGAAAACGCCCCGCCGGCATACGCTACTTCCTAATCGAGAAAACTTTTCGCTGCGGCCGCGGAATTGGGAGCGCCATGCCGATCATTTACCTCGACTCCCGGCCGGCGGACGATTTTTTATCGCAGTGAGGGGAGAGATGGCAGAGCGGCCGATTGCGTCGGTCTTGAAAACCGAAGTGCCCGCAAGGGCACCGGGGGTTCGAATCCCTCTCTCTCCGCCGTCCATATTTGATTGCGAGCCAAATCAGGCAGAACGTCTGGCCAAACTTCTGGCCGCCGGTCCCGTACTGCGTCGAGCGCTACTGCTGGTCCCCGATCGAGCCCAACTTCTTCCGCTGCGGGAGCGGCTCTCCCGACAGCCCGGCGATCTTCTCCGCGGCGTTTATTTTTTTACGCTCCAATCTTTTCGCGATGAGCTAGCAACCGTTGGAAATTTTCCAGGCAAACCGCTGCCAGCCCACTATCTATTGCCTCTACAAATTCGAAAGCGACGCGGATTGGCCCGGCTGCTGGAACTATGCCGGCTGCGCCCTCAGGAAAGGGACAAGCTATTCCCCGAGGACCCATTAGCGCCGGCTGAAAAAAAAGGATTTTATACGGAAGCGGCCCTGGATTGGGCGCTGCTTGCCGGTCCGGAAGCAAACCGCTGGGATTTGGCCTGCAGTTTCGGATTTTCAGAAGGGGACTGGGACCATTGGGCCATTCTACAGCTGCTATCGCGCTGTGCAGAAAAAGTATGCCATTTTTTTAGGCCCATGGCGAACTTGCCCGCCGTCCGCCGCTGGAGAGAATGCTGGGGCTACGAACCGGCGGGGAAAAATCACTATCCAATTTCACAAGAGCAATATTCACTATTTTGCGTTGCCGATTGGAATTCGGCCGCGGAGTTGATCGGCAGGAGGCTGCTGGAAATTGCCGAAAATGATCCGCCCCGTCCCGTAGCCGTCGTTTTCTCCCGCGCCCACGGCTACTTCCGCGCCACCAGGGAACTGCTCCGGCAGATCCGCATTCCATTCCTGGACCTGCTCCGACGGCCGGACGGCATGGGACTTACTCCGTTCCAATGGAAGTGGTTGCGCTACCAAAAGAGACCCAAACGGCGGGAATGTCGGGAACTGCTGCGTGCCCTTGCCGCCGAAAACGGTTGGACCTACGACGCCTTGGCCGAATGGGAGGATATAATCGCAGAACATTGCCGAAGAAATCTTTGCGACGACTGCAGTGCCGTTCCGGATCTTCCCTGGATCACCCTCCCGGACCGTGCCACGGCGATGGAGTTACTCCACTTGACCTGCCGCGCCATCCCTGCCTGGGAACTGCTTACGGATCGTCTGCCGGCGCTCAGCGCTCTCTACGAAAATCTTAGCCGGGAAGAGTTTCTCAGCTGGCTAGAGCAGGAGCTGCCGAATTTTCAGCGACAGGGGACGGCCGAGCCGATGAATTTCCACACGCCGGTCCATCTCGTTCCCTATTGGGCCGTTGCGGAAAATTTCTACGGTCATATCATTCTGGCAGACACGGCCGAGGAGGATTTTTCAAAATCGACCGATGAACTGCTGGACGGCGAAACCTGTGCCCGGCTCAACGGCGAGCTAAGAGATTTCTATTACCTTTCGCCGGAAGAACAAAGCACAATGCGGGACAGCCTTCTGCGTCACTGCCTTTCTGCCGCCCTGCACTGCGAAGGAATTTTCGTAGAGCATGGTAATATTCTGACCGGCAAAGATTTACGATCTCTTGCTGCAGTTTTGGTGAATTTCTTCCGAGAAGACGCAGCCCCGACAAAGGACGAGATTTTTAGCGAAATTTCTACTGCGGAACAAAATGATTTCCCTTCCGTCGAAGAGACGGCCATCGCCCATTGGACCCGCCGAGACCTGCATAGTGCGTTCGGCGCCTACGACTTCGGATTCGGCGACAGCCGGTGGGGCGTGGAAGAGTGGTCGGCCGCCATTCCCTGCAAGGCCTGGGAACGAATTTTGAAAGCGCCGGAAGAGTCTTGGTTCGAACAAGTTTTGCATCTGTCGCTTCCGACCAATTCCATCCGCGAGGATCTTCCCCAGCTGCTGGGCACGGCCGTCCACCGCTCGCTCGCCAACTACTTGGCGGGAAAGAAAATCACCGCTACTTCGAATGAAATTCACAGCACGTTGACTCGGTCACTGAACATCCAGATCGCTGGCACAACTGCTGATC
>JAIRTQ010000063.1 GCA_031254835.1 Puniceicoccales bacterium
TGGAGGAGAGCCCTTTGCAATGCCGCAAAATGTGCGCGAATTTTTTACCAATCTTACAGAGGAACGGCGCCGCACCCGAATTCGATGGCAGGAGCGCTTTTCTTTTCTCCTCGAGCGTCAGCCGGATTTGCTGAATCTACTTTGTAATAAATCATTTACCGGCGATCTCTTAGTAAAAAATTTCCCTCCCTTCGGTTCCGCGCCGCTGGCCACGAGAAGAAGTGGATCGGCTGTGCTGCAGGAAGTTGCCCGCAATTTGCCCGCTCTCATGAGCCTGAGCGCCGATCTGTTTGCGTCGACCGGTACGGCCATCGTCGACTCGCCCACCCTTTCCGCAGACTGCACGGCGGCACGTAACATCCAGTGCGGCACAAGGGAACACGCCATGGGGGCCATCGCTAACGGACTCGCCTACGACGGTATCTTTCGGCCGGTCGCCTCCACCTTTTTGGTTTTTTCCGACTACTTGCGGCCCGCCATTCGGGTCAGCGCCATGGCTCATCTACCGGTCCTCTACGTCTTTAGCCACGATTCCATCGCCGTCGGGGAGGACGGCCCCACGCATCAGCCGGTGGAGACGCTGCCTGCGCTGCGAAATATCCCCAACCTGGACGTGCTGCGGCCCGCCGACGGCGAGGAATGCGTTGGAGCCTTTGCCCTGGCCATAGATAACGTGCAGCGGCCGACTGCCCTCATCCTTTCTCGCCAGAATTTGCCGGACCTGGCCGTCCTGCCAGCCGATGTCCGACGATCTGGCGCCCGACAAGGGGGCTATGTCCTTCGGCCGGAAGAGCCGCCACTCCGCTCCTTACTGTTGGCGAGCGGCAGCGAAGTGCAGCTGGCGCTGGCCGCCGCGGAAGCATTTCTCCATTGCCGTGTGGTTTCCATGCCATGCCTGGAGGCCTTCGCCCGCCAGCCAGCCGACTACCGGGAAGCGGTCCTGCCTTCCTCCTGCCGACACCGACTGGCCGTGGAGGCGGCCGGGCCGGAGTCCTGGCTCCGCTACGTTGACTTCGATCATGTGATTGCCGTGCACGATTTTGGCGAAAGTCGAGGCGGGGCTGAGCTGCTCGTGGCTCGCGGCTTTTCCGTGGAAGCGATTCGGGAGCGGCTGGCCCGGCTGGAGGCGAAGTGATGCGCATTACGGGCGGGTCCGCCCGCGCCATTCTCCTGTCCTGCCCCAAAAAATCCACCGTCCGGCCCACGACGGACGCCATCCGGCTGGCCATCTTTTCGGCACTTGCGGCAGCTGGCAGGGATTGCCGTGGCGCCCATTTCGTCGACCTTTTCGCCGGCGTTGGCAGCTACGGCCTGGAGGCCATGAGCCGTGGAGCTGGTTCCGGCATTTTCGTGGAGCGGGACCGGGACTGCTGCAAAGCCATCCAAAAAAACCTCGCCGCCGTCTGCCGTGCTGCCCGCTGCGACCAAAAATCTTTCTCTATTCGCTGCAGGAACGCTTTTTCCCTAGTAGCGACCGATGGCCCGGATCTGCTCTTCTGCGACCCGCCCTACGAGTTGCTCCGGCAGGAGCCAACTCGCTACATAGAGCTCCTGGCGAGGCATTTGTGCGCAGCTAGCCCGGGCGCGGTGGCCATCTTGGAGTTTCCTTCCGATCTCGAAATTACTCTACCTGAACCGCTACGTCAGTTGAAAACGATCAATAGGTCCGGTGGCCGGGACTCGCCGTGCGCGCTGTTCATCGGCGTCTCGTAATCGAAGAAACTGCTCCAGAAGGGGAAACGCCAGCGGGACCGTTCTATCGGGCACTTTGGGTCTCGCGATGAGGTCGCCGATGGTCAGCGATCGAACAGACGGCTCCGCGGCCAGCTGGGCCAGCACATCCTGTTGACAGAGGGCGTAGGTGACTGCGATGGTGACAGATCCCGCCCCGGCCTGCCGCAAACGGTCCAGTGCGCCGCGCAGGGTGCTGCCGCTGACCACTTCATCGTCGAAGAGGAGCACGTGTCGGCCACGGATCGCGGACGGAAGCGGCTCCTCTGGCCGGTTCTTATCCAAAACAAAGCTTTCAACGGCAAGCAGTTTGGCGAGATCCGCAACTGCGTTCGCTCGGCCGAGATCCGGCGCAATGACGAACTTCAAAGGTGGGGAAAAATTTTTATAAAATTGAGCCCAGAGCGGGAACGTAGGCAGGTGAATGGCCTTCCCGGGAAGGAGTTGCAGAATGTCCTCCCGGTGCAGGTCAAAAAAGACGATGGAGCGGACCGGAAGGGCGGCCAGCGAGCGCGCCAGGGCGCGGACGGTGCTCGGCTGGTGCGAGCGGCAGCCGTCGCAGTAGGGCAGAAGCAGATCCGGTGCTTCGCCGCAGAACTCGCCGAGCGCCTCCGCAGTAATAGTTAATTCCCAAAAGCGCTGACCCGAAGAACATTCCAAGTCCTTTGTGGCCCAGAGGAAGATCGGCCCCACCGTTTCTTGCGGCGGAACGACGATGTCGCAATTGCCGCCGTGGAACGTCTTCCGCTCTAGATGCCCGCGCCGAATCCACTCCGGTAGCGGTCCCGGATGCCCGTTGCCCAGGGCAAAGAGTGTGGCGCGCGGCTTCACGGACCGATCCGGCTAGAAAGGAGCTTTCGCCTTTGCCCAGAGTTTTTTGAGCAAATCCGCGGCGACGGCGACGGTTACCGGCCCGGCCTTTCCGCTGCCAATCACCGCTTTCCCAATGGCTTCCACGGGGATTACCTCCCAGCGGTCCGTCAAAAGGAAGCACTCACTCACGCCGTTCAATTCCTTCTGCCGCACGGTCCTGACGGCACAGGGCCGTTCCAGTTCGCTTAGTAGCTCCAGAGCAACGGTGCGTTCGACGGTGGCTAGCGGGATCTCCGGCGCCCAGAGATTGCCATCCGACACGGCAAAAAGTTCTCCCTCCGTGCAGGCTGCAACGTTTCCGTCCGTCCCCAGCAGAATTCCGCCGCCGCCGGCTTTGGCGCGGGCCAGCGCGGTTGTCGTCTGGCCCAACAGGTATCGCTCCCGCAGGACTGTAAATGCAGAAAGGTCGCCGTCTTTGAGCAATTCCAGTCGGATCGGCGGACGCTCGGTCCGAAGCATTTCTTCCGCCAGCACAACCAGCGCCGGCGGAGCACAAAACTTCTCTGTCGCGGCCTCCTTTTCCTTCTTTTTTTCTTTTTTTACCTCTTCTTCTGTGCTCGCCTTTTCGTCGCCTGCCGGCTGCGCTCCGGCCGTCAAAATAAGTTCCAGCAGTGCCTCTTTGCCGTCGAAGCCGTTCATGTCATAGGTTGCCGCCAGCGCTTCTTTTATGGCCGACAGCTCCCAGGGAAAGGGCACATTCAGCTCCTTCGCCGCGCTTTGCAGCTGCTTCAGGAGCTCATCGAATGCGAAAAAGGAACCTTCCCGGCACAGAAAGCGGGCCCGCAGACCCAGACCCGCGCGCACGGCCCTGTCCCAAAGTGAGATGTGCGCATCGTGATCCCCGTAAGGAACCCCGTCCACGTAGGTCTTCATGGCGGGAGTCTAGTGGCCGTGCTGCGATTGGGAATAAAATTTTCGCGAGAAACGGGCGGGCGAAAAACTTGTCCTCCCGTCGTCAGAGAAAAAAATTTCTCTGCCGTTCCGAGATGGGCAGCGAAATTCGCTCCATCACCTGCAGCATGTCCTCCCAGGCGCTCCGCTTTGCCGTAGGAGAGGGATTGCGAAGGAGATAGGACGGGTGGTATGTGACCATGAGAGGCCGGCTGGCGAATTGGTGCCAGCGGCCACGTATGTCTCCCAAGCGCCGATCCGGGTCATAGCCGATAAGTCCGTTGACCGCCGTCGTTCCCAGTGCGACAATTACCTTAGGGGAAACGATTTCTAACTGGGCGCGTAGATAGGGGAGGCAAAATTCCATCTCCGCCTGGGTGGGTGGCCGATTTCCATGGGGGGTGGGCATTTCCGGCCGCCAATTCATGATGTTGCCGATGTAGACGTCACTGCGGCGCAGCCCCATGGCTTCGATGATCTTATTGAGCAGCTGGCCGGCCCGACCCACGAAGGGCTCCCCCTGCCGCTCCTCGTCCGCGCCGGGCGCTTCGCCGCAGAAAAAAATGTCCGCGTTTAGGTTCCCCACGCCGAAGACCACCTTCATGGGAGGTTGTACGTGGCTATGGCAGACGGGACAGCTCAGCACGATTTCTCGCAGCGCGTTCCAGCGGACGACCTTATCGCCGCTAGGCAATGCAAAAGTGGGCGGAGGCGGGATGGCGTTCTTCTGCGGATTTTCCGTGGCCGGATTTTCCGCCGAAATAGTCGCAGGATCAAAAGTCTCCTCGGCGGACGGCCCCAGTCGAAAATTTTCCAGAGCCTCCTCGTCGATCGGCAGGGCCCGTTCCCCTTCCGCCGCGAGCAATTCTACCTCACGCAGTAAGAGCTGAAGAATTTCCTCCCTGCTGAGACTACCCACCGAAAAGTCCCTAGGCGGTGCTTTCGTTCCTGGCAATCCGTTAGCGAAAATCCACCGGTCTCCCGACCGGATGAGCCCGGTCTATGCCGGCAAAAATTTTCCCACGCCCCGGTCGGTCGCCACAAAATCGTGCGCTTTACATTTGTGGCGAGTTCCATGCTAATGTTTGCGACGTCTGCGACTTACCGTGTCTAACCGTAAAATCTTTTTTCTTTTGCTGTCGGCCTATTGCCCTCTTTGGGGCGCGCGCTGCGGATCCCTACCTTTGACATCCCGTCCCGAGAGCAATTTTGAGCAAACGGCCGATCTGCCGCAGCGCGCAGCGATGGCAGAGGGATGGCTGTCCGGTGCCTCTCTAGTGAGTGGCCGCGAAGACTTGCTTCAATTCACGAGCGTGGTAAAGTTCGCATCTTACAACACTTTTGCCGGGAAAATGGAATGGCATAGGAGGGACCTATCCACGAACTTCGCTGAGTTTTCGTCCGTCAACGGCCTAGCTGGCGCCCTGAAGGGAAGCTCGAGCCGTACGACTTTCGGAGGATTTTTCGAAACTGCCTTTGCGTCCAGCAGTACGCACGACGACGGACCACTCGGCATTAGCCGGACCAGGACGTTGGGGATTGGCGCATTCGGTACCATAGAATTTCGACAGATGGAGCTTGAAAAGTCGCAGCTGGAGGGAGCTTTTCGAGTTGGCGCTTTGCATAATAGCTGGGAGGGCGAGGGACCAATTTTCAGCCACACTTTCCGTGGCAGCGTACCCTACTGTGCCGTTCGGCTGGGAACCCTTTACGGTCGCCAGTGGAGAGGAAAATTTCCTGTCTATCTCTACGCTAGGTATTTTTGGGCATACCAGGCCGGGAAAAATTTCCCCGATAGGGCAATTTCCTTTGGAGCAATAAATTCTCACCGCATTCGCGTGGGCGGCCGGTTCGCCGGCCGGACTCCCAAGCGGCTGGTGCCGTGGTGTGATGCCTATTACGAACGGGAGTTTGCCGCTACGGTTAAGGGATCGGCCGATGGCGAGGAAATTCCACGATTTTCACTAAAAGGCGACCGCGCCGGCTGTAATCTGGGATTCACCTATCAGCCGCTGCCGGCCCTTACGGCAGACCTGTCTCTGCAGGGTTCCGTCGACGCCAAACGAAAGAGTTTAGCCGCTTGTCTTTGTATGGGGCGAGAGTTTTGAAACGGCCCATTGACCTCTACGCCATTGCCAACTTGGGCAATTTCGCTATCTAGACGCAATGGAGCTGGCCGGAGATTTCGCCGCGGAGCGGACGGCGCGGCGAGCGACGGAGCGAAAAATTATTCACGTCGACATGGATGCATTTTTCGCCGCCATCGAGCAGCGGGATCGGCCCGAATTGCGCGGCAGGCCGGTAATCGTCGGCGGAAGTCCATGGAACCGCGGCGTCGTGTCCACTTGTTCCTACGAGGCCAGGCCCTACGGCGTTCGCTCGGCCATGGCAAGCCGCAAGGCGCTTGAGCTCTGCCCCCATGCCGTTTTTTTGCCGGTTCGCATGGAGCACTACGGGGAAGTATCGCGGCAATTTTTCGCTTTTCTTCGCGAAGTCACGGATTTGGTGGAGCCGCTGTCCCTCGACGAAGCTTTCCTGGATGTGACGGAAAACCGGCTGCAAGAAGCTTCTGCCACCCGTCTTGCGGAACACATTCAAAATACCGTCCGGCGCGAGTTTGGCCTTAGCTGTTCCGTCGGAGTATCTTACAATTGCTTTCTGGCGAAAGTGGCCTCCAAGAAAAAGAAACCGGCCGGCCGGACCGTCATCGAACCGAAGGAGGCGTTGGACTTTCTTGCCGCTCTCCCCGTCGGCGAATTTTTCGGCATCGGCCATGCTACCGCCCAAAAACTGCATGCGCGGCAAATATTTACCGGAGCCGACCTGCGAGCACTTCCGCTGAGGAGTTTGGAAGAGATGCTGGGAAAGGTGGGCCGCCGCTACTACGACATTGTCCGCGGCGAGGACCCGCGACCGGTGAATCCAATCCGCAGGCGCAAATCTCTCAGCCGGGAGCGCACGTTCGGCGAGGACCTGAAGAACATCGACGAACTGTCGGTGGCGCTCCGAGAGCTGGTCGATGAGGTGGCAGCAGCCCTTCGGCGGGAAAACGTCCGGGGTAGGACGGTCACGGTGAAGCTGCGCTATGGAAATTTTGAAAGAATCAGCCGCAGTCGCACCTTTCTCGCCGCGATTGCGGACAACTTTGCCATTGCTTCCGCCGCCGATGAACTGCTGCGAGAACGGACCGCCGCCTGGACCCGTCCCGTCCGGCTCATCGGCGTGACCGTTTCCTCATTCGTCGGCGGAACGGCGAACGGCGATCGCGCCTTTTTTCAGCCGGAGCTGCCGCTCATCTATTGTTAACGCCGGGAGTTCAAAGAAATTGGCGAGCTAAGCCGTTAGGCGGCTACTGGAGCCGTTGGGAAAAGGCTAATTCCAAAAAAAGTTTGAAATTTTGTGCCATCGGCTTCAAATAGAGAATCGGCCCGAGAGGGAAGCCCGGAAAGAGCTGGTTTGCGCACGGCTATGGAATGTCATCATTTTCTCTGCGGCCCCATCGGCAATAACGGCTACCTCGTTCTGGACCCGACCGGCTGCGATTCCGTACTCATCGACGGCCCCGTGGGGATCTGCGCCGCCTATGAAAAGTTTTCCCGTGAACGACCTAACCGGCCCGTTGCCCTGCTGCTAACCCACGGCCACTGGGACCACATGGCGGAGGCGGCACAGTTCCAAAAAAAATTTTCCGTCCCCGTCTATGCCCACGGTGGCGACTTGGCCCTATTGCAAAACCCGGCGACTATGAACTCTTTCGCCGTTCCAGGTCTCAAGATTTTGCCCTGTAAGCCGGACTTTCTTTTGACCGATGGCCAGCGGCTGTCGTTGGTCGGCGGGGAGTGGATTGTCCGTGCCATCGCCGGCCATACGCTCGGCGGCGTGGCCTACTACCTGCCGACGGAAGGCTGGCTTTTCAGCGGCGATTCACTTTTCCGCCATACGGTAGGGCGCAGCGATTTGCCCGGTGGCGATGGCCTACGCCTCGTCGAAGAATTGCGCTCTCGCGTTCTCACTCTGCCTCCCGATACGCGGGTCCTGCCGGGCCATGGGGCAGAGACGACCGTACAAGAAGAAATTCTGCATAACCCCTTTTTAAAGGGTATCTCATAGACATTTTACGTTATTTACAAAGGTCTTCAAAATTTTCACTTGCTCATTAATGTAATATTTGCCATTAGACTTATATGGGTATGAGGAACGCTCCTTTGGACGGCGCAACTGGCAATGGCGCGGTGCAAGATTCCCGAAGTTTTACCGGGAAGGTTCTTTTGATCACTGCCACGGTCGTGGCTCTCACAGTATTTACCGGCACATTCACCATGTGGCTCGCCCTGAAGGTTTTTTGCGCGTCGCTCGGAGCTGCGACGCTTCTTGTGACGGGAATAGTGTCCTGGGCGACGCCGGTTGCTATTCTCGTCTGCTGCCTCGTAGGCGCCGTTTGGCTGTTCTGGTATTGGCGTCTGGAGCCGGCAGCGAAGGCTGAAACGGCGCCAGCCGCTACGGTTTAGCTTTTCCGCAGTCGCAGTGCCTCGTAGAGGAGGAGTGCGGCGGCGACGGAGACGTTGAGCGAGTCGGACGTGTCGCCTTCCATTGGGATGCGGACGGTGAGATCGGCGTCTTGGAGCCAGCGATTTGTCAGCCCGCTGTGCTCGTTCCCCACGACGATGGCGAGTGGCCCGACGGAGAGGGAATCCCAGTAGCAGCGCGCGGCCGATAGGGCGGCGGCGACGATCCGTACGTCATTTTGTTTTAAAAAGCGGACCGCCTCTTCGCTCGTGCAGATGGCCATCGGAACCGCAAAAATGGCGCCCTGGGAAGCGCGGACCGCGTTGGGGTTCCAAATGTCCGTAAGTGGGTCGGCCAGAATCAATAGGCGACAGCCGACGGCCTCCGCGCTGCGGAGAAGTGCTCCCAAATTCCCGGGCTTTTCCAGGGATTCCGCCACCAGGACCAGCGCGTCCAACGGAAGAGATTGTGGAAGAGCACATTGAGGGATTGCCGCCGTGGCGAGGATGCCGTCCGGATTTTCGCGGACAGAGATTTTGCTAAAGAGGCCGTCCGGCAAAAGAAAGGCGCTGCGGCAGGGAAATAGCCCATCGGCGAAGGCCGCTGCGGTGCCGTAGAGCTCCAGTAGCTCCCACCCATTCGCGACGGCCCGACCGCATTCGCGACGTCCTTCGATGAGGAATTGTCCGCGCCGACGCCGTTCCCGCACCCGACGAAGCCGGACCAGTCGTCCTATGCGCGGATTTTTCCCGCTTTCGATGCGCTCCATGGCTTGCCCATGGGGATTCGCGGCCGAAAAAAGTCAAGAGCTCTGCCCATCGCTTACCCGAAGAGGCCACCGGTCCTTTGGAAGAAGTCAGCCCTTGTCTTACGCCGGTCGGACGTTAGACGGTCGCCCATGGCGGAAGAGCTGCAACTCTATGACACGATGACGCGGACGGTCGGTCCGTTGGGCCGATCGGGCAAGAAATTCGGCGTATATTGTTGCGGCCCAACTGTTTATAGCTACGCCCACATAGGAAATTTCCGCACATTTCTCGCCGTCGACCTGCTAGTGCGGGTGTTGGAATTGGCCGGCTACGATCCGCTTTTCGTCCGAAACATCACGGACATCGACGACAAAACCATCGCCGGGGCCGAGGCGGCTGGGGAGAGTTTGGCCACATTTGCCGCCCGATGGACGGATATTTTTCGCGCCGATTGCAAAAAATTGGGACTGCGGGAGCCGGACGTGGAGCCGCGCGCAACGGACCATATCAAGGAGCAACTTGAGATTATAGAGAAGCTTATGGCGAATGGGATAGCCTATGTACGGAACGGCTCCGTCTACTTCCGCATAGAGGCCTGGCCCGCCTATGGCCGACTATCCCGATTGTCCGAGAGAGAGCTACGCACCGGTGACGGCGAGGAGAGCGAAAAGGAGAGTTCCGGCGACTTCGTACTTTGGAAGGCGACCAAAGAAAGCGACGGTCACGTAA
>JAIRTQ010000088.1 GCA_031254835.1 Puniceicoccales bacterium
AAAGCGTTGCCGAAAGAAAAAACCAACCGCGACCGGCAACAACAATCTCGCCGTATTGGCTAGAATCAAACCCCGGGAAAAGTTTGCCGGGATAGTTTGCTAGCGCGGCGACGAGCAAAAAACCCTGCACAAAGCAAATAAAAAGCGTTAAATATCTAGTATATTGGGAGATGCGCTGTCTTCCGCCATCACCCTCCTGTTGCAGGCGGGCCAGGAAAGGAACCGCCGCACCGAGCAATTGCATGACGATGGAGGCACTGATGTAGGGCATAATGCCAAGACCAAAAACGGCACCCTTGAGAAATGCTCCGCCGGTAAACATATTATAAAGGCCTACGAGACCGACACCACGCGAGGGAGAGGACTGATCCGTGAAAAAATTTCTAAGCGGCAACGGATCTAATCCAGGAAGAGGAATGACTGCTCCAATGCGAGCAACAAGAATAATAAAGAGCGTAAAGAAGAAACGGCGACGTAAATCTGGAACGCCAAAGATTCTGGCGAAAGCCCTAATCACGGCATTGACTCCACTTTTTTGTTAGTTTTTCGTTCTACACAAATAGCCTCACCTCCAGAATTTTGAATGGAATTCCGTGCTCCGACTGAAAAATCATTTGCTCGCACGGAAATCGCACTCGGCAACTGCATAGCGCCGATAACTTTATAGGCACGGGATGCAGGGGAAAGAAGACCCCTTGCCTTCAAAAACTCAATATCTACTTCTACAACACCTTCGTCTATAACAGCAACCAACCTCCGAAGCGAAACCTGAGTAAGGCGCAGCCACGGACGCAGTCGCGAAAAGCCGCGCATGGGAAGCTTGCGATACCAAGGAATCCCCGACGTCACCGGAGAAGCGTGGTAACCGGACCGGGCCTTGGCCCCCTTATTTCCCCTTCCTGCCGTTTTCCCGCGACCGGAACTCTCTCCACGGCCACGGCGGCGATGTCGTCGGTCCGCCGAAGCGGGAATTTCATGCATCTTCATTGCGGAACGACCTCCTTCGGGTGCTCTTCCACTGACTCAGACCCACGACCAACCACACATTTTCGCAGAGCACGAACTTCCTCCGGCAAACGCAAACGACTAAGAGCATCAATCGTCGCACGCACGGTAGCATGTGGATTGCTAGAGCGCATGGATTTGGAAAGAACGTTACGCACACCGACCACCTCCAGGACAGCACGAACGCCACCACCAGCCACGACACCGGTACCGTCGGTTGCCGGCCGCAACAATACACATCCGCCATCCGCACGACCGACAATGCCGTGTGGTACAGTGCCATTGCGTAAAGCAAAAGAATGCAAATTCTTCCGCGCATGTTCCGTCGCCTTTCGAACGGCCTCGGGCACCTCATGCGCCCTGCCAGTTCCCATGCCAAGACGTCCGTTTTGATTCCCCACCACGACGAGCGCGGAAAAACTGAAACGACGGCCACCTTTCATAACTTTGGAACATCGACCAATATGCACCACTTTTTCCTTAAGTTCGGGCACATCGTTTTCCGCCGTCCTAGAATTTATCGTTTTTCTTTCCCTCTGAAAATGCCGTCTTGCCTTCGTATCCATCTACTAAAACTCCAACCCACAACCTCTGGCCGCATCCGCAAATGCCTTCACGCAACCATGATATTTGCGAGCCCCCCTGTCAAAAACCACCTGCTTTATTCCAATCGCCCGTGCCCGCTCGGCCAGCATTCCACCCAAAATCTTGGCTCCATCAACATTCGCCAACGATCCTTTTTCTTCTTTTCGCACGGCCCCTACGAGAGAAGAGAGCGCCACAAGCGTGACCGCTCGGCAATCGTCTACGCATTGCGCATAGACGTGTTTATTAGAAAAACGTACACACAGACGGGGCCGGGCAGCCGTCCCCAAAACGCGCGCGCGCGCACGCCAACGCCGTTTGCGCGCCAAAATATTCTTACGGATGGGATCCATGGCAGTAAATTCCACTACGTAGGCCTAGGCGGACTTTTTTCCCTCTTTGCGGCGTACGAACTTTCCTACAATCCGAACACCTTTTCCTTTATAGGGCTCCACCGGATAAAACGAAAAAATATCGGCCGCGACTTGTCCAACTTTTAACCGATCCATACCATCCACGGTGAGCCGCACACCATCGGAAATAGTCACCTTAACCCCCTGAGGTAAAGAGTAAAAAATAGGATGAGAAGTTCCCAAAGACAACTCGAGCACGCTGGCACTTTTTTGTACCGCCTTAAATCCGACGCCCGTAATTTCTAATTGCTTAGAAAAACCTCGCACGACCCCGACAATCATATTGGTCACGATGGCACGGGCGGTGCCAACCATCGCCCTCGCCCTTCGCGAATTCCCACTCGTGCGCAGCCGAAGGCAACCCTCTGACCAAAAGAAAAGGACAGTCTCATCAAACGTGAAAAACAGCTCTCCGCCTGGTCCGCGAACAATAATAGTTGCTCCATTCACGTCCACTGTGACTCCTGCCGGTATCTCAATTGGTCTCTTTTCCGCCCTATTCATCTACTTTACTACCAAACATTTACTTTACTATCGAAACAAGCTTCACCACACTTCGCACAAAATTTCGCCTCCGAGATTTTTCCTGCGCGCCTCCGAATCACGCATGAGCCCTGCAGAGGTTGAAATAATTGCAATCCCAAGACCATTCAAAACGCGAGATAAACATCTCGCCTGGCAATACATGCGTCTGCCAGGACGACTGCAGCGGCGAATGGATTGAATTAAAGATTTCCCGTTCACGTAGCGCGGCGTCACACGCAACACCCTGCGCCCGAGAGAGCAAACCGTTTCTTCATAGGCGTCCACATAGCCGGCATTTTTTAAAATTCGCGAAATTTCTCTACGAAGATGAGAAGACGGCACAACGACAGATGGCAAATGTGCTGCAATTGCATTACGCAAAACTGTCAAAAAATCCCCAACCGTATCCATAAAACCTTCCCGAACGACGCTCTACCAAGAACTTTTCACCACTCCCGGCACGGATCCGGAAGCGACTAGTTCGCGTAATACCAATCTAGAAACGCCAAAGCGACGATAAAATGCACGCGAACGGCCCGTAACAGAACAGCGGTTACGCACGCGTACGGCAGAAGAATTTCGTGGTAATTTCGCAAGTCGCCGTTGCGCCGCAAAAAATTCCCCATCCTCCGTCTTAGGGCTCGACAAGATAGCAAGCAACATCGACCTTTTAGCGATAAAGCGCTGCACAAGACGTATTCGTTTCAAATTCCGCGCAATTGAAGATTTTTTTGCCATAAGCACCTCACTAAGCCGCAACGCCTCTCTTTTTAGTGAACGGCATGCCTAAAAATTCCAGAAGATCGAACGCTTCTCGATCTGTTTTCGCCGTCGTCCGGAAGGTAACATCCATCCCGACAACCTTTTTCTCTCGATCTACATTAATCTCAGGGAAAATACTGTAGTCGCGCACGCCAACCGTAAAATTTCCGTTACCATCGAAGTGCGGACTGATTCCGTGGAAATCACGGATCGCCGGAAGGGCAATTTTAATGAATTTTAGCACAAAAAAGTACATCATATGCCCCCGCAAGGTGACCTTTATTCCGTTTGGCATGCCCGCACGAAGCTTAAAATTGGATATACTCTTACGGGCGCGTATAATAACCGGCTTCTGACAGGAAATTAAGGCGATATCGCGTGCAATTTCTTCTATCGTGGATTTATCCGCATCTGCACCAATAGCGGAGTTTATGACAACCTTCTGCAACGCTGGCACTTCATGAGCATTAGCATAGCAATGCGTAACACAAAGCTTTTTGCGAACATCCTCCCGGTAATGACGCTGCAATTCAGGTTCATCCATTTTCAATCATCCTTAGACTACCAACTCGATCGCCGACTGAAAGAGGTATCCCATCACCGTCAACAGATTTCTATCTTTTTTTTGGAAGAAATTTTTCGCAAATTGGATTGATGGATTGGCGCTTCTATCTCTAAAATTCCCCCTTCCGGATGTTTGGCAGACTTTTTCACATAAACCTTTCTTGGACGCACACCGGAAACGCGGAAACGACTCCCGCCGTCAAGAACGCAGCAAATTTTTCCCTGCATTCCACGTCCATTTCCTGCAATAACCTCCACCTCATCGCCAATGCGCAGAAACGCTTTCATTTACAAAACCTCCTGAGCGAGGGATGCAATTTTCGGAAATCCTCGGCGAACTTCCTTCGCTATCGCCCCAAAAACACGAGTTCCACGCGGCCCTCCTTTGTCATCGATCAACACACAGGCATTCCCATCGAAACGCAAGCTGTCTCCTCCCGGCCGATGAATCCAGTGGCGCGTTCGCACCACAACTGCCTTCGCGACGGTTCCCTTTTTAACGTTAGCTTCCGGCGTGCTGGACTTTACCGTCACAACTATCGTGTCACCGACAGTCGCCGTGCGCTTATTCTGCCCTAGGCGTCGTATCATAAGCACAGAGCGAGCCCCCGTGTTATCGGCAACATCTATCACACTCTCCTGTTGAATCATGGCGACAAACCTCCTGCTATCACTTTCCCTTTAAATGAGATACAACTCGCCAGCGCTTAAGTCGACTCATCGGCCTCATTTCCACAATCTTTACGCGATCGCCAACCAAGCAACTATTATTTTCGTCGTGAGCATAGACTACCGTTTTCCGCTTCACCTCCTTTAAATAGGTGGGATGCAACCCTTTATAGAAAAAGGAAACCTTTACACTCCTGCTTCCAGACCGGCTGGTTACTTCGCCGACCAAAGATCTTCTAAATTTTCGCTCGCCGACACTCACAGCTGCACCTCCTGTTTTTCCCGCATTCTTTCCCGTCGGATAGTTTCAATACGGGCAATATTCCGCCTAAGCAGAGGAAATTGATGATGTTTTTCTATCGATCCGACGCGACGACGCAAATGTAGACGCAACAGCTCTTCCCGCTTCGCATGTAACAGCCTCGTCAAATCTTCATCGGAGAGCGATTTAAACTCTTTTATCTTCATGCAAAACTACTCCCGTCCTTCGCGCGATAAAAAACGACACTCGAAAGGCACTTTGTCGTCAGCAAGACGCATAGCCTCGCGAGCCAAGGTCAAAGAAACGCCAGAAATTTCAAATAGCACGTTGCCAGGTCGCACCACAACGGCCCAAAATTCCACGGCCCCCTTTCCTTTGCCCATACGCGTTTCCGCCGGTTTGCGCGTAACCGGTTTTTGCGGAAACACTCGCATCCAGACCTTCCCCTTGCGTTTTAGGTGCCGATTAATAGCCACACGGGCCGCCTCGAGCTGAGCCGCACTCAAAAGACCCCGCTGCAAAGCCTGAATACCAAAATCCCCGCAAGAAAGCATGCAGCAACTCATTGCTCGATGCCGATTGCGCCCCTTATGGACTTTTCGAAATTTCGTTTTTGCTGGCAATAAATTCGCCATTTCTCACCTTTCTGTCCGGCTTAGCTCGCCGCCCGATTATTGCAGTGAAGCGACTCTCGTTCCTGCGGATAAAGGCTGAGCCAACACTTCACTCCGATCGTTCCGTAAGTCGTTTCGGCCACAACCAGCGCGTAATCAATACCTTTTCGTAGTTCGTGCAACGGCATGCTGCCGTCACGACGCGACTCTGTTCGAGCAATTTCCGCACCACCAAGACGACCGGAGCACTGAATCTTCACTCCCTGCGCCCCAGCCGCCATGGAAATCTGTACAGCTTTTTTAATTGCGCGGCGAAAAGGAATACGGCGCTCCAATTGTGAGGCAACACCCTCTGCCACCAATCTGGCAACTAACTCCGGTCTTTTTACTTCCTGCACATCGACAAGAATATCGTTCCCTATCTTCTTTTTCAATTTCGCACACAAAAGCTCCAAGTCCTGGCCTTTTCGCCCTAAAACGACGCCAGGACGAGGCGTATGAACTTTGATGCGAATTTTCCCTCCAGCTCTTTCGATGAAAACCTTCGCTATTGAAGCAAAGCGCAGCTGTTTAAAGAGAAATTGACGTATGACAAAATCCTCATAGACCCAAACTGGGTAGGATTTCTTGTCACCATACCAGCGCGACTGCCAATTTCGCTGGACGCTCAACCGAAAGCCAATTGGATTAACCTTTTGCCCCATGATACTATACCTATCGATTAGCGAGAATTACACGGATATGGCTAGTCCGCTTACGAATTGGGTGTGCGGAACCTTTTGCCGCCGGAATGTGTCGCTTCATGGTTACGCCTTCTTCGATAATCACATTATCAATCAATAGACATTCTTCCGCTACGTTTGCATTGTTCTCTGCATTTGCGATGGCGCCGCGCAATACTTTCCCCACCATCCGCGCCGATTTGCGAGGAATGAAGCGCAAAAGATCGCAGCCATCCTTGGCAGACCTGCCGCGAAGGATACGCGCAATCTGACGCAATTTTGGCGGCGACATGCGCACGGTGGATGCTACGGCTTGGTATTTCATGACGTTTACAAAACACTCTATTTTTGTGTATGCGGATTGTGTCCCTTAAAAGTGCGAGTTGGCGCAAATTCACCGAGCTTATGGCCCACCATATTTTCCGTTACTCGAACTAACAAAAACGCCTTTCCGTTGTGCACTTCAAAATTCAAACCGACAAAGTCGGGCGTTATCGTCGACCGCCGCGACCACGTGCGAATCGATTTGTGCGAACCGCTCCGCGTGGCAAGATCAATTTTATTCATTAGCGGCGGATCCGCATAAAATCCTTTTCTTGTGGAACGACCCATCTGAATTATCTCCGTTTCATCTTTCTGCCATTGCGTCGCACCAAGATCGCCGCATTTGAAATCTTTTTCCGTTTCCGTGTAGGCAAGCCCTTCGCAAGCTGCCCCCACGGCGAAACGGGATGGCCGCCGCCAGACGTACGCCCCTCACCGCCGCCCATGGGGTGATCGACAGGATTCATCGCAACTCCACGTACGCGCGGGCGAAGTCCCAACCAGCGATTGCGCCCGGCCTTACCCAAGGATTGCTGGTTATGCTCGCCATTACCAAGCACGCCAATGGTTGCCCTACAACGGGCATCCACATAGCGAATTTCGCCACTCGGCAATTTCAGCGTGGCTCTCCCAGATTCAACGGCGAGAAGCCGTGCAGATGTGCCCGCGCCGCGCGCCAATTGCGCCCCCCTCCCGGGTAGCAACTCCACGCAATGAACCGACATAGCCAAGGGAATCAGAGCAAGGGGAAGCGCAATGCCAACGGTAAAATCATCCGGCTTCTCGTTAAGACTGCAAACGACGGAACCTATCGACAAACTCTGCGGCGCAGGGATATAGCGCTTTTCCCCATCGACATAGGCCAAGAGAGCAATATGGCACGACCGATTGGGATCGTACTCCACGGACTGCACACGCGCAGGCACACCAATTTTGTCCCGCCTGTAATCCAAAACGCGCGAAAGACGTCCATGTCCGCCTCCGCGTCTTCGCATCGTAATACGTCCGTAACAATTACGCCCATCAGATCGGCACCTTCTCGTCTTACTCACAAGAGAACGAGCTGGCCGAGCGCTAGAGACTATCGACCGACTAACTGCCTTAAAGCGACAGCCCGGCGTGATCGGATTACTAGAAACAATGGCCATTGTCGAACACCCTAAAGAATTTCGATTTTATCACCGGGCCGGAACGACACAAAAGCTTTGCGCACAGTCGGCCGTCGAATCGCAGCTGGCTTACTCCGCCGCGATAGACGATAGCTTTTCAACTTACCCTTTTGCACCAACGTTCTCACAGACAGAGGACGAATGCCAAAGATCCGCAAAACGGCTTGAACGATTTGCTGCTTTGATGCATCACCATCCACTTCAAACGTATAGCAATTTCTCGCAGCGGAAAGAAAGCTAGTCTTTTCGGTCAACCGAAAAACCTTCAATGTGTTACATGTGCAGTTCATTTTCGTCTCACCGAACTCAAAGGGTTGCGCGAGCCAAAACAGATTCCAAAGCGCTCTCGGTCATGATGACGCGAGAAACAGCACACACATCTAGGGCATTTAACGTTTCTGCCTCTATCACGTAGACGCCCGGCATGTTGCGAACGGCCAACAATACATTTCGATCAAATCGACCGTCGATCAGCAAAACCTCTTTTTCGTCCAGCTCCATATTTCGCAAAAGCATTTTTGCCGCACGAGTCCTCGGTTCGGCAAGCGAAAAATTTTTAATAATTAGCAGGTGGCCCTCCACGGCCTTCAGGGATAAGCTACTCGCAAGCGCTCTCTTACGTATTTTTCGATTAGCTTTTACCTCATACTTTTTTACTTGAGAACCAAATACGACGCCACCCCCACGCCAAATGGGACTTCTTTTCTCGCCATGGCGTGCCATGCCCGTTCCTTTTTGCCGATAAGGCTTCTTCCCGGAGCCGCTTACGTCTGCTCTCGATTTCGTTCGCGCATCTCCCTGGCGAAAATTAGACCGATAGGCAAGTAGCACGGACCGTAAAAGCGGATCGGCATGCTGCGCATCAACTGGCGACAAAGCAACCTCCCTTCGTCCACAGGAAGAACCATTCGACTCAAAATATTCCACTTCCACCGCGCACCTATCCTTTTTTAGCCGTGCGGATCATAAGAAGTCCGCCGTTGGCACCAGCCACGCTACCCCGCACAAAAAACAATCCCCGATCCGCATAGACACGCACAACCCTAAGATTTTGCGTCGTACGTCTCTTCCCTCCCATATGACCGGGCATTTTCCGACCGCGGTAAATGCGTCCCGGCTCTTCCCGCTGCCCATAGGACCCGCCACGGCGATGAAACATAGAGCCATGACTAGCAGGACCGCCACTAAAGCCATGTCGCTTCATAACTCCCTGGAACCCACGACCCTTCGTCACCCCGACAATATCTATCACCTGCCCTTCCCGCAAAAGGGACAGATCCAAAATCTCTCCTGGTTGATATTTTTCGCTATCGGGAACACGAATCTCGCGAAGAATTTTGTGGGGCTTGCAACCATTTCTAACAAAATGACCATTCTCTGCCCGAGAGAGCCGAAACGGTTCAGTCTGTTCTGCGCCAACCGAAATGGCCGAATAGCCGTCTCGACTCAGCGAACGCAATTGCACAACCGTACAAGGATCTACATGAATTGCGGTCGTTGCAACGGAGCCGCCCATGGCATCATGTAATCGGGTCATGCCCAATTTGCGGCCAAACAATAAAACAATTTTTTCATCTTCCATGGCCGTAAGCAAAACAACGCATACCCCTTTAATTAACACTACCCCAGACTTATACAGAAACCGTAATTTCCACACCGGACGGCAAATTCACCCTCTTCAGAGCATCCATGGTGTCAGCATTTGGGTCCAAGATGTCAATCACCCTTTTATGTGTTCGTAGTTCAAACTGCTCAGCCGACTTCTTATCCTTGTGCGGCGAACGATTCACGGAAAATTTTTCAATCACCGTGGACATGGGGATTGGCCCAACGGCGCGAGTTCCAGACCGTTTTACCGTCTCCACGATATCCATCGACGCCTGATCGACGAGACGATAATCAAAGCCGCGAATGCGTATTCGAATTTTTTGCTGCTTTTTTTGCTGTGTCATATTCCCTTCCAAATCATTTTTTATCATCTGTACTTAACTATATTGACCGTGCCGCAGTCTTTACGGAGGACTCTAGTATTTTATCTAAGACTGACTGAGGTACTTGCGCAAAATGAGATGGTTCCATGGAATAAGATGCCCTTCCCTTTGACAAGGAGCGCACGTCGGTCGCATAGCCAAACATCGCCTCCAACGGAACGAAGGCAAAAATCGCACACAGTCCACCCTTGTTTTCCATATTTTGAATTTGTCCCCGACGACGATTCAAATCCCCGACGACATCGCCCTGATATTCCTCGGGAGTGGCCACTTCCACCTTCATAATTGGCTCCAGCAAAATTGGTTGAGCTTTGCGCATGGCCTCCTTAAAGGCGAAAATCCCCGCCATCTTGAAGGCTAACTCGGAAGAATCCACCTCATGAAAACTACCATCCACGATGCGGGCAACAAAATCCACCACGGGATAGCCGGCCAAGACACCACCCTGAGCTCCTTCCAAAATGCCCTCTTCCACGGGCTTTATGTATTCTTTTGGAATAACCCCACCCACGATCTCATTAAAAATTTGAACACCGCTGCCTTTTTCAGCCGATTCCAGCACGATAACCGCATGGCCGTACTGTCCTCGACCGCCGGATTGGCGAATGAATTTACCCTCTCCTTCCGCTTTTACGGTAATGGTTTCGCGGTAAGCAATTCGCGGCTTTCCCGCAGTCGCCTCCACCTTAAATTCCCGAAACAGCCGATCGCGAATAATATCCAAATGCAACTCGCCCATGCCGGAAATTAGCGTCTGCTTCGTTTCCGCGTCGGACGAAATTCGGAAAGTAGGATCTTCTTCCGCAAGACGTTGCAAAGCGATGGAAAGCTTCTCCTGATCTGCCTTCGATTTAGGCTCAATGGACATACTGATAACCGGCTCTGGGAAGGTTGGTGGTTCCAATCGAACATCCAAATCCTTATCGCACAACGTATCGCCGGTTACGACGGACTTAACCCCCACTACGGCACAAATATCACCGGAATAGGCGATATCGATATCTTCCCGCTGGTCAGCCTTCATAACGACGAGACGACTGACGCGCTCCATTTTGCGCGTGCGCGAATTGTAGACGGCCTCCCCCTTCTTCAGTTGGCCGGAATAAACGCGACAGAAAATCAGCTTACCCACGTAGGGGTCATGGGCAATCTTGAAGGCAAGCGCCGCCATTTTTTCGCCATCGCCGGGTTCAACGCCAATTTGCGTGCCATCATCCTTAAATCCACAAATCGGAGGCAGATCGCATGGATTCGGAAGGTAATCCACAACGGCGTCCACCACCATCTGCACGCCACGATTTTTAAACGCACTGCCGGGAATAACTCCGACAAATTTTTGGGAAATGGTCGCATCGCGAATGGCACGTCGCAACTCCTCTTCACTCACTTCGACACCATTAAGATATTTTTCTGCGAGAGCATCGTCAAAATTTACGAGAGCTTCCACCAAGCCAATGCGGAAGCGACGCGCACGTTCAATTTCGTCCGCCGGCAATTCAATATCTTGAAAACGAACCCCATCCCTATCGGCCTCGTCATAGATGTAAGCTCGCATGCGAACCAAATCGATAAGTCCGCCAAAATTTTCCTCCGAGCCGATGTTCAAAAAAAGCGGATGCGCATTGCCGCCCAACTTATTACGTATGTCGTCGACGGCGCCCAAAAAATTCGCACCGATGCGGTCCATCTTGTTAATGAAAGCAACGCGAGGGACATGATATTTATCCATCTGCCGCCAAACTGTTTCTGATTGTGGCTGCACGCCTGCTACGGCACAAAAAACCGCTACACAGCCATCCAGCACACGAAGAGAGCGCTCCACCTCGGCCGTAAAATCCACGTGCCCAGGCGTATCAATGATGTTAATACGATGAGGGATACCGGCAAAATTCCCATGCCTCGCCGTCCACCCACAGGAAATTGCAGCTGAGGTGATGGTTATGCCCCGCTCCCGCTCCTGTTCCATCCAATCCGTAACAGCCGTACCCTCATGGACTTCGCCAACCTTATGAATTACTCCGGTATAGAACAAAATGCGCTCGGTTGTGGTTGTTTTTCCCGCATCTATGTGAGCAGCAACCCCAATGTTACGCGTACGTTCGAGCGTATACTTACGGCCCGAAGCGTTTTTACTGGAATTTTGCTGCGTCACGACGTCACCTTTTCCTTAATAGTTTTTTACCAGCTGAAATGCGCAAAAGCTCTGTTAGCCTGCGCCATCTTGTGCATGTCCTCGCGCTTCTTTACGGCGAGTCCCGTATTGTTGTGCGCATCTATGATTTCCAGCGCTAATGCCTCTTCCATTCCCATCCCTTTGCGCACCTTTGCAAAGCCAATGAGCCAGCGAAAAGCCAAAGTTTGCTGACGTTCGTAAGGGACTTCGACGGGCACCTGGTAGGTCGCTCCACCAACCCTCCGGCTCTTCACTTCCAATTTCGGTTGGACGTTTTCTGCCGCTGTCAGCAAAATCTCGACCGGGTCCCCTTTGCCCAGTTTTTCGCTTGCACGCTCAATGGCGCCGTAAACGATACGCCGAGCCACGGATTTTTTTCCGCAGCGCGTTATCATATTGACCAACTGACCGATGATGACGCTTCGAAATTTCGCGTCCGGCGCGACGGGCCGTTTTTGCATTCTATGGCGGCGGGACATGTCCTTCTCTCCTGCTACTTACTTTTTTTGACGACCTTCGGTCGTTTTACGCCATACTTCGATCGGCTGCGGCGACGTTTTTCTACGCCACTGCAGTCAAGGGCGCCCCGAACAATGTGATAACGCACGCCGGGCAAATCTTTTACGCGTCCTCCACGCAGAAGAACAATACTATGTTCTTGCAGGGTGTGCCCCTCGTCTGGAATATAGGCAATTACCTCACTCCCAGTTGTTAGGCGTACTTTCGCCACCTTACGGATGGCAGAATTCGGTTTCTTGGGCGTACGCGTCGTGACCTGCACGCAAACACCACGACGGAAGGGACAACGAACAAGCGCTGGAGATTTAGACTTCACGCGGACAGCCTTCCGCGGATTTCGTATCAGCTGATTAATCGTCGGCATACTTTTTACCCCCGGAATACCACATCGCTCCGTAGAAAGCGCCTTGGAGCGGCATGGCAAACATTTTTTCTAAAAAAACGCCTAGATTTCGGCAATCTCACCGGTCTCCTCCAATTCCATGTAAAGGTCGTTTTGGCCAAAGGTCTTTGTCGGCACCGTCAGGTAATATTCGTCATCGCACACAAGAAGTACCGGCACGAGTTTGCGATACTTGGGCAATCCGGTGCCAGCTGGAATGTGGTGCCCCATGATGATGTTTTCCTTAAACCCTCGCAGATGATCGACGCGAAATAACGACGCCGCATCGGTTAACACCCGTGTCGTTTCCTGGAAGGAAGCAGCGGAGAGAAAACTATTCGTTTCCAATGAAGCCTTGGTGATCCCCAAAAGGACCGGCTCTGCTTCCGCCGGCTGACCGCCAGCCTCCACAATTTTTTGGTTAATTTCCTGCAGATCACAGCCGTCGAGCTGATCTCCCCAAAGGAAATCAGAATCCCCTGGCGCAACGATGCGGACTCGTCTGAGCATGCGTGCCAATATAATTTCCACGTGCTTGTCATTTATGATAACACCTTGGGTGCGATAAACTTTTTGGATCTCACAAAGCAAATATTCGAAGGTAGCATGAACGCCCAAAATCTCCAGCATATCGTGCGGATCTGCGGCGCCCTCAGAGAGCAGCTGCCCCTTAACTACAAAATCACCCTCTTGTACAATGATTTGCTTAGAGGTTGGAACGAAGTGCTCCTCTTTCCGCCCCGCCTCCTGATCGGTCACAATCACGCGTCGCTTGTTTCGCAAAATTCCCCCAATAGATACGACTCCGCTAATTTTGACCATTTCGCCAACATCTTTGGGTCGACGGACTTCAAACAATTCGGCAACGCGAGGTAAACCTCCAGTGATGTCCTGAGTTTTTGCGGCAGAGCGGGCCGTCTTCGCCAGTAGTGCGCCAGCTTCAACATCATCACCTTCCCGGACAGCAATCTGCGCACCAGCCGGAATAGAATATGCAGCAACTGCGCGCAATTCTCCGTCTATTTCGGAGCAAATTTCCACACGAGGATTTAAATCGTCCTTATGCTCAATAACGACGATCGTGACACCGTCGCCGCCGTCCGCATCCCTTCGAACCGTTACGCCAGAAATCACATCTCTGAAACGTACACGGCCAGCCTTTTCCGATAAAATCGGCACATGATGGGGATCCCAGGCCGCCAAAAGTTGATCCTTTTTCACCCATTCGCCATCGCCGGCAAATAGCACGGAACCTGCGACAACGCCGAAAGATTCGATCTCTCGATTACTTTCATCCAACAGAGAAATGGAACCGGCCTTATTAAGTACAATAGTGTCCCCGTTTGGCGTTTGCACATTACGCAAACCTTCCCAGCGTACCTTTCCCGGGGCACGAGCCCGATATTGGGGCTGCTTGAGAAGCTGATTAGCCACTCCTCCGATATGAAAAGTCTTTAAGGTAAGCTGCGTGCCTGGTTCGCCGATGGACTGGGCGGCAATAATGCCCACCGCCATACCCGCTTCCGCCATGCGATTGGTAGAGAGATCTATGCCGTAAGCATTTGCCGGAATTCCATAGCGCCCCATGTGCGTCAAAGGGGAAAGAATTTTTACCCGATTGATGCCAAGTTTTTGAATCCGATTGGCCACATCGGCCGTAATCAGCTTGCCACTCCCAACCAAAAGTTCGCTCAAATCGTTCGGATTAAAAATGTCATCGCTACTACAGCGTCCCGTAATACGGTCCGCCAAGGAAATAATTTCTTGATCGCCCTCCATGAGCGCCTGCTTCCACACTCCGTTGCGGTTTCCGTCATCCGTGCAAGTGATGACGCAATCCATAGCCACGTCGCAAAGTTTTCGAGTCATGTAGCCGGCGTCTGCAGTCTTAAGTGCCACATCCGCAAGACCCTTTCGCGCACCGTGGGTCGATGTGAAATAATCTTGGACGGACAGCCCCTCTCGAAAAGAAGCAAGAATGGGTCGCTCAATGATTTCGCCAGACGGCTTCGCCATAAGGCCCCGCATCCCGCACAGTTGGCGCACTTGTTGGCGATTTCCTCGTGCACCAGAATCCATCATAAGGTAGATTGGATTTATTCCCTCGCGGCCATCGTTGCTGCTTAAAGATGAAAATACTTCATTTGCAACCTCATCGGTAGCCCCAGTCCATATATCGACAATCTTGTTATAGCGCTCACCTTCCGTGATAATTCCTTTTGCAAATTGACGATTTACCTCCGCGACGCGCCTTCGCGCAGACTCCACGATGCGGAGTTTGCTCTCCGGAACAATCATGTCCCTAACGCCGATGGAAGCGCCGGACTCCATAGCCATCTGAAATCCAATATCCTTAAGGTTGTCCAGGAGAGCAATAAGGGACTGACGTTCAACGATTCGGTAGGCAGCCATGATAAGTTCGCTCAATTTTGCCTTTCCAACGGGCGTGTTGATGAACCCAATCTGTTCCGGAAGAATAGAATTAAAAATGACCCGGCCAACGGTCGTGCGAATCACCCGCGATTGCGAATCGCCATAGCAGGTCGTTTTATTGCGATCGGGATTACGCAAAACAATCCAACTGTGCTTCGAAAGTCGCCGCTCTTCGTAGGCAATGAGCACTTCCTCCTTATCGGCCATTAGGGGAAGATGTTGACTTTCCGGCGGCTGTGGACGTGTTTGGGCAGTCAGGTAGTAAATTCCCATCACAATATCCTGAGACGGAGTCATAATGGGCTTTCCACTAGATGGAGAAAAGATGTTTAAGGTAGACATCATTAACAGCTTACACTCCATCACCGCCTCAATAGACAGAGGAACATGGACGGCCATCTGGTCCCCATCGAAGTCCGCATTAAATGCCGTACACACGAGCGGATGAAGACGAATTGCCTCCCCTTCGATAAGTATGGGTTCAAAAGCTTGGATAGACAGACGGTGCAAGGTGGGAGCGCGATTGAGGAGAACGGGATGGCCGCGCATAACTTCCTCCAGGATGTCCCAAATCTCCGGCGCCTGCTTCTCAATAAGTTTCCGCGCACTCCAAACCGTATGAACAAACCCTAACTCCTTCAAGCGGCGAATAATGAAAGGCTCAAACAGAATGAGCGCGATTTTCTTGGGGAGCCCACATTGGTGCAACTTCAAATTAGGGCCAATGACAATAACAGAGCGCCCGCTGTAATCGACGCGCTTGCCGAGAAGATTTTGCCGAAAGCGGCCCTGCTTACCTTTCAGCATATCACTCAAAGACTTAAGAGGCCTATTGCCGGTCCCCTGAATGGGCCGCGCGAGACGTCCATTATCGAAGAGTGCGTCCACGGCCTCCTGCAGCATACGCATCTCGTTATGAACAATCACGTCCGGCGTTTTCAATTGCATGAGGCTTTTTAGGCGATTATTCCGATTAATCACGCGGCGATAAAGATCATTTAAGTCACTGGTGGCAAAGCGGCCGCCATCCAATGGAACAAGCGGACGTAGATCCGGTGGAATGACCGCCAAATCTTGCAAAATCATCCACTGCGGAGCCGAACCATTCTGTAAAAATGCAGAAATGAGTCTCAGTCGTCGCGCCAATTTTTTCTTTACCTGCTTGGACCTCGTAATGCGTATCGTGTTTTCCAATTCTTCGACACAGCTTACAAGATCCATGTTCTCCAAGATCTCTCGCAGCGCTCCGGCTCCCATCTTCGCCGAAAAGGCATCATCGCCAAACTCCTCCAGGGCCCGCAAATACTCCGCTTCGGAAAGCAATTGTTTCTGCTCCAGGGAACTAGATCCTGGATCTACAACAACATAGGCCTCATAATAGATCACGCGTTCCAAATCTCGCATGCTCATGTTTAGAAACAGGGCAAGACGACTCGGAAGATTCTTAAAAAACCAAATATGGGCCACCGGAACGGCCAACTCGATATGCCCCATACGTTCTCGCCGCACACGGGACTGAATTACCTCGACGCCACATCGCTCACAAAGGACATCTTTGTATTTTAGACGTTTGTACTTGCCGCAGGCACACTCGTAGTCACGTACGGGCCCAAAAATGCGTTGGCAAAAGAGACCCCCAAATTCCGGTCGGAAGGTGCGATAGTTAATCGTTTCGGGATTTTTAATTTCTCCACGAGACCAAGATCGAATCGTGTCCGGCGACGCAATGGAAAGGCTCACGCTGTCAAAGGTATTCCCCAGTCCTAGACCAAGAATTTCTTTCGCTTCCTGTTCGTTCATTTTTGTTCTTCCAACAATGATGGCCTGCACGCCTAATCAAAACGCTCCTGATTGTCGGCATGTCGCTCTCGATTGAATTGCACATTCAGGCCAAGAGCTTGCATTTCCTTAACGAGTACATTGAAAGATTGCGGCATTCCGGCATTTAAAGTTCTATCTCCTTTAATCATCGCCTTATAGGTATTCGTTCTTCCCTGCACGTCATCTGACTTAACGGTCAGAAATTCCTGCAGCAAATTAGCGGCGCCGTAGGCTTGCAGGGCCCAAACTTCCATCTCGCCAAAGCGTTGGCCGCCATACTGCGCCTTTCCCCCTAGAGGCTGCTGTGTAATAAGACTGTAAGGCCCTACGGCGCGGGCATGAATTTTGTCCCCAACCAGGTGGTTAAGTTTCATCATGTACATGCAGCCCACACAAATTTGCTGATCGAAGCGCTCGCCCGTACAGCCGTCATAGAGGTAGGTCTTACCGGATTCGGGCAGACCGGCCGCACGAATTTTTTCTAAAATTTCTTCTTCGGAAGCGCCGTCAAAGACTGGAGTCGCCACCTTTATGCCCAAGATTTTACAGGCCCATCCGAGATGTGTTTCTAGCACCTGCCCGACGTTCATTCGCCCCGGAACGCCGAGCGGATTCAGCACCACATCTATGGGCGTTCCGTCAGGCAAAAACGGCATGTCTTCTTCCGCCACAATCCGTGACACGATCCCTTTATTGCCGTGGCGCCCCGCCATCTTATCGCCCACTTGAATTTTACGCTTAGTCGCCACGTAGACTCTAACGCTTTTTATGACGCCATCTTCGTCGTAATTTCCCGCTTCGGCGAGCCGCAGCTGCGCCTGCCGTTCCCCCTCCGCCTGAGCAAATTTTCGCTGAAATGCGGCAATGATGTCGTCGATTTTAATTTTTACGGGAGACTCGTCGACGTGAACCTTATCCGCCACTGCAGCCAATCTGCGAAGGAACGTCTTTGTAATCTTCCGGTTGGCTGGAATGATTATTTCACCCGTCTCGGAATTGGTAATATCGAGCGGTATTTTTTCTCCCAGTAAAATGTTAGAAAATGCCTCGGCAAGGGACTCCCGAATTTCATCGATTTCTTTGCGATAATCTTCCTGAACTTTTTTGATTTGTCTTCGTATGTCGGCATTCGAGAGTCGATCACGATCCTGCTGATCTCCGCCGGAGGCCTTCACATCCATGACAATGCCGTAGCAGCCTGAAGGGGCCAGCAACGACGAATCCTTCACATCTGCGGCCTTTTCGCCAAAAATCGCGCGCAAAAGTTTTTCCTCCGGGGCGAGGTCTGTCTCACTTTTCGGAGTAATTTTTCCCACCAAAATATCTCCGGGCCGCACCTTCGCTCCAATGCGGATCACTCCATCTCTGTTGAGATTACGCAACGCCTCGTCGCCAACGCCAGGAATGTCTCGCGTAATTTCTTCCTGTCCCAATTTCGTATCGCGAGCCACAGACTCAAATACTTCGACGTGGAGCGAAGTGAATACGTCATCCTTCAACATGCGTTCACTCAACAAAATGGCATCTTCGAAATTGTAGCCATTCCACGGCATAAAAGCTACGAGAACGTTCTTGCCGAGAGCAAATTCGCCATTTTCCGTGGAGGCGCCATCGGCAAGAAGTTGCCCGGCCACCACTTTCTGTCCACGTCTTACGCGGGGCCGCTGCGTAAAAGAAGTTCCCGCATTCGTACGTAAAAATTTCTGCAACCGGTAAACGTTGGCAACATCTTCCGCGGTATCGTACAGATCAAAATTTTCGGGAAGCTTGCCGTCCTCCGTTAGCACTATGTTACGTGCATCTACGTAGGCGACCACTCCATCGCAGGCTGCTCGCACCACGGCCCGCGAATCCTGAGCAACCTTTGCCTCCACGCCAGTTCCGACGACCGGCGCTTCCGCAATGATGAGAGGGACCGCCTGCCGCTGCATGTTAGCACCCATTAGCGCGCGAGTAGTATCATCGTGCTCCAAAAATGGAATAAGACTCGTCGTAGCGGATACCAGCTGCCGCGAAGAAACGTCCATGTGCGTCACTTCAGATGGATCTACCTCTAAAACTTTATCGCGGTAGCGGACCGCGACGGGCCCAATTAATTTTCCGGTACTATCGACCTGCGCATCAACCTGTGCGATTTTGCAATCTTCCTCCTCGTCGGCATTTAAATACGCCACCGCTTCAGAAACGCGCCCCTTTTTTACGATCCGATAGGGAGCTTCAATAAAGCCAAATCCGTTGAGAACCACATAGCTACTCAGCGAATTGATCAAACCAATGTTGGGTCCTTCCGGAGACTCGATGGGACAGATGCGCGCATAGTGAGATGTGTGCACATCTCTCACGTCAAGTCCCGCACGGTCGCGGCTCAACCCGCCAATGCCTAGGGCAGATATGCGTCGCTTATGGGCGAGTTCTGACAGAGGATTAATTTGGTCCATGAGCTGGGACAGCTGGCTACGTGCAAAAAAATCTCGAATGGTTGCCAAAAATAACTTAGGATTTATGAGCTTCTGCGGCGTAATGGAATCCACGCTCTGATCATAGAGACTCATACACTCGCGCGTATGGCGTTCCAGCCTAGCAAGCCCGGCACGACACTGGTTAGCAACAAGTTCGCCAACCGCACGCACACGACGGTTCCCCAGATGATCGATATCGTCGACACCTCTGTGCCCCAGTCGGACCTGGAACAAAAATTTTAACGACGCGACAATGTCTTCGACAGAAACGAGCCTGTCCTCGGGATCTCGTTTCAAACCAAGCTTTTGATTAAGCTTATAGCGGCCGACCCGACCCAGATCATAGCGACGCGTATCCCGGAATAATCTTCGCAGAAGTGCTTGTGCATTGGCAATTGTTGGCGGCTCTCCTGGACGGAGGCGCATGTAGATCTCATAGAGCGCTTCGTCCACGTTCCGCGTCGTATCGCGTTTGAGCGTGCGAATCAGCAGACCGTTATCCGGAGAAATATTGACGATTTTCAATTCCTTAATGCCAGCCTGCGCAGATACTTGCAACGCAGTGCGAGTAATCATGTCATAGGTGCGAGCGAGAACAACCCCCTGACGAGCATCTATGACGTCGTCCGCCAGCACATAGGAGGAAAGATCGGTCTGCTCCAGTAGCCAATCGACGGACGTTTGCTTCACATCATAAAAGAGCTCTAAGATTTCCTGATCTGTTCCGTAGCCTAATGCGCGCAAAAGAGTTGTGGCGAGAAATTTGCGTCGCCTGCGTCGACGATCTAGGTACACATAGACAAGGTCATAGGGGTCAAACTGCATCTCGATCCACGTGCCACGATCTGGTATGATTCGCGCTACGAAGAGTGTTTTTCCACTCTCATGCTCGCTGGGTTCGAAACTAACGCCAGAAGTCCAATGCAATTGACTTACAACAACCCGTTCTGCGCCATAGATGATAAAAGATCCGCGCAGCGTCATCGTAGGAATTTCGCCAAAAAACACCTCCTCTTCCCTGGTAATAGTGTCCTCCGTCAGGCGAAGCGTTACATACAGCCCAATTCCGTAAGTTATTCCCTCCCGCAAACAAAAATTTTCCGGAAATTTCGGTTTTGCCAGACGGTAGGAAAGAAACTCCAGCCGACAACGGCTGTCATAACTTTCGATGGGAAAAGAATCTAGAAATACACTTTGCAAACCAGAATTTTGACGCTTTTCCGTGGGCACATCCGCCTGCAAGAATTCGCGAAAAGAATCGAGCTGTATTTTAATAAAGTCCGGCGCAGCAATTGCTTCGCTCAATTTCCCAAAACGCATACGCTCCGACATAGTTTACCCCGCTAACCTGCAAGAGCACGCCCTGCATGACCCACCGCAGGACGTGCCTTTTCTCGTTTCATTAAAATTGACGAAGTTCCACACAGCCATCGTTACTTTAACTCGACTTTCGCGCCAACAGCTTCCAACTTCTTCTTCATTTCTTCTGCTTCTGCCTTCGTCACACCCTCTTTAACCGCCCGCGGAGCGCTCTCGACGACGGCCTTCGCCTCAATGAGTCCCAGGCCCGTAATTGCACGGATCTCTTTGATAACATTAATTTTGCTCTCGCCGGCGGTCAGAAGGATAACGGAAAATTCCGTCTGCTCTTCGGCCGGAGCCTCCACCGTCGCCGAAGTGGCTGCAGCGACGGCTACTGGAACGGCCGCACTAACGCCCCACTTTTCTTCAAGCTCTTTCACAAGCGCCGCGATTTCGATCACCGACTGTCCGCTGAGCCACTCTATTACCTCTTCTTTCGTAATATTTGCCATCATTCACCTCCTGAGCTAAAAAGGCGGAAAGCCGTTTGGCTTTGCCGTTTAAGAAACAATTCCCTATCTAGCCCGTTCACCCCTTCGCATGCGCCAACAGCACTCGCAATAGTCCCTGCAAGGCCGCGTTACACGTCATAAGGAAATTCTGCGCTGGAGTTTGTAGTAGCGCCAAGAATCGCGCGCGCAATTCGGCGAGAGGCGGCAGTTTCGCGAGGCCTGTCAACTCCGCCGCACTCAACGACTTTCCGTCCAGAACGCCACATTTCAACCTCAGCCTATTTTCCCGCTCCTTGCCCTCCAT
>JAIRTQ010000103.1 GCA_031254835.1 Puniceicoccales bacterium
GTCCAGGAGGTCGACAAGCCCGTTCCATCGTTCTACGGTCGCTTTCGTGGGACGCAGGTTTTCTAGCCGAAGGAGATAGCCCTCTTCGTCGCCCTCCATCTTTTCCTTTTTTAGCGTTATATTTAGCAGTTCGGCCGCTTCCCTCAGTGCTCTCGCGTAGTCGGCGCCGTCGGTCAATGGAATTTTGCAGGCGGAAAGGCTCACAGCCGAGGCCTCAGACAGATCCGAGATCTTCTTGCAGAGCAAGTCGCTGAGACTTTTTTCTTCGCCCGTAAATAGGAGGAGGCCATCGGCCGCTGCGGCAATTTGGGCTTCGGCGAGCCGGTCGGCGTTTCCGATGGTTGTAAGTTCTTTAACGGCAAACATGGACAGCTTATTCAGCTGCTCTTGGCGGGTGACCAGCGAGTAGATCAGATATATGCCGAGCGTAAAAAAGCACAGAAAAATGAAGAGAGCCCGCAGGGACGCCGGGCACCGTAAGATTTCCCGGATGTGGTGCTGATGGGAGTCGACGACGATCTTGCTGCCGGCTGCCAGCGTCTGTACCCCGTTGAGAGCGGCCAAACGACTTATGCCGAGCTCTGTGGACACTGCGGAGATAATGTAGCCTTGGCCCAACGTGCGAGCGCCAAGTGAGAGTTCCGAATTTTTACACGACATCGCATTAACGGGCCGATAGTTGGTCAATTCAAATTCGCAAGCAAAATAAATATGGTACGTTTTTTATGCCAGCTGCAAAACTCAAGTTACCAAATTTAACGCAAATAGTCCGGCGACAATGGTCGCTTGAACCGTTCCCCCATGCTCGAAATCGCGAAAAGCTACCGCCAACGGATCATTTCAATTTGTCCATGACCCGCTCCACTAAATTTCTCCGCCGGAGGAGGCTTTTGCCATTTCAGGGGATCGTTTTCTTTGCCCGCTTTTTGAGCAGCTGATAGCGGATCTGTGCCTCCAGCTGAGCGATTTCTTCCAGGTCCATGTGAGATTTTTTCGCTTCTTCGAGCGCCTCTTCTGCCCGCTTTTTGGCCTTTTCCGCTTCTTCCGCGTCGATATTCGCCACGGCGATGGCCCCGTCGACGGTAACCGCCAGTACGTCCGACTGCAGCAGGAGGAAGCCGCGGTCGATGGCGATCGATTCCCGCCTGCCATCGGCACTAAAACGCAGCAGGCCAGGAATGACGACGGATGCCAGCGGGATGTGGCCCGGCAGGACCCCCAGCTCACCCGATTCCGTCGGAATGGTCACGGAATCGACGGACCGCTCCAGGACGAGTCCCTCTGGCGTAACGATTTCCAACCGAATGGCCATGGCCCTAGGCGGCCTTTCCCTTGCGCCGTGCCAGCACCTCGTCGATGGCGCCCTTCATGTAAAAATCGTTCTCGCCCACATCATCAAGCTGGCCGTCCAGGATCATGGAGAAACCGCGAATGGTCTCTTCGCGTGGCACGGAGCGGCCCTCCAGCCCCGTGATGGCGGCGGCCGTGTGAAACGGCTGCGACAGAAATTTTTGCACCTTTCGGGCCCGGGAGACGGTCCGCTTGTCCTCCTCGGAAAGTTCGTCCATGCCCAAAATGGCGATGATGTCCTGCAGATCCCGGTAGCGCTGGAGAAGCCCCTGCACGCGACGGGTGAGTTCAAAGTGTTCTTTCCCTACGATGTCCACGGTGAGGGCCTTTGAGGTGGATGCGAGCGGGTCCACGGCCGGGTATATGCCCATGGAGGAGATCTTGCGATCGAGCACGATGGTGGAATCCAGGTGGCCGAAGAGGGCGGAGGGGGCCGGGTCCGTCAAGTCGTCGGCGGGCACATAGACGGCCTCGAAGGAAGTGATGGAGCCGTTTTTCGTGGAGGTGATGCGCTCCTGCAGCTCTCCCATTTCCTGATTTAGGGTGGGCTGGTAGCCGACGGCGGAGGGCGAACGGCCCAGCAGGGCGGAAACCTCGGAACCGGCCTGGGAAAAGCGAAAAATGTTGTCGATGAAAAGCAGCACGTCCAGCTGCTCCTCGTCGCGGAAGTGCTCAGCGACGGTTAATCCGCTCAAACCCACCCGCATGCGGATTCCTGGTGGCTCGTTCATCTGGCCAAAAATCAGCGCCACCTTGGAGTTTTCCGGCCGGTCCAGGTCGATGAGGCCGGAAGAAATCATTTCGTGGTAGATGTCGTTGCCTTCGCGGGAGCGCTCTCCGACGCCGGTGAAGATGGAAAACCCGCCGTATTTTTGCGCGATATTGTGGATGAGCTCCGTGATGACTACCGTCTTTCCCACGCCGGCGCCGCCGAGCGCGCCTGCCTTGCCGCCCCGGATGAAGGGACAGATCAGGTCGATGGCCTTGATTCCGGTTTCGAGAATTTTTGCCTCCGTTTCCTGCTCCGTTAGTTTTGGCGCGGAGCGGTGGATAGGCAGGCGATCTTTTGTCTGGATCGGCCCGCGGCCGTCGATGGGCACACCGACGGCGTTGAGAATGCGGCCAAGGACGGCGCGACCCACCGGCATGGAGATGGGCCCGCCCGTCCGATGGACCGGGAGGCCCCGCCGCAGGCCGTCCGTGGAAGCCATGGCCACCGTCCGCACGGCGCTGCCCTCCAGCTGCTGCTGCACTTCCAGTATGATGGTGCCACTTCCCTCTTGGCGAACTTCTAGAGCCTCATTGATGGCCGGCAAAGTGCCACCGTTCGGAAAGGAAACGTCCACCACTCCACCGACGATCTGAAAAATGCGACCCTCTCTCTCGACCATGGTGCCATTTAGGAAATCGGCCGGCGAAAGTCACGGACTTTTCATTGAAAAGAATCTTAGCGACCGATGGTCCTCTCCGACCGGCGCCATTTGCTCTTGCCGAAGCGAGTCCGGGTGCCAACGTGCCAACGATTTGAATGAGAAAGAGGTTCTGTATGGCGCTCGCGCTGGAGCTGTGGTCCGTCGCGGCCGTGTTAGGGGGAACGGTGAATCCGCTGTGCTTTGAATGGAGCGGGGAAGTACCCGTCGACTGCGCCGCAACGGTGGGGCGGTTGGATAACGGCCTGCACTACTTCATTT
>JAIRTQ010000007.1 GCA_031254835.1 Puniceicoccales bacterium
CCCTATCCCTCTGGCTCCTCGGTGCCGGCGCTATGGTGGACATCGCTTTCATTTTCACCATTGGCGTCGTGGTGGGTACTTTTTCCTCCGTCTTTATCGCCAGCCCCATTTTTCTTCGCTGGCACAGGGGCAGGCGGGAAAGTTTGAACCGCATTTAGCGGAACGCGTCCAGCGCCACGCGAAAAGCGCACCGATCTGTCACCGCCTTTTTCGCTTTCCTCGGCAAGTAAAGTTCCTACAGTAGTGTCGTGACTGGCAATGGGGGCGAAATCGCGAGCATGGCGCAACTTTTGCAGCAAAGCGCCACAGGTCGGCTCTTGGGTGGACCCGTAAGGCAGGACGCCATGCCCTTTACCCCCAACGCTGCCAGCCTGTTGGCTCAAGCGCGGCCAACGGCTCCTTCGACTCCGGCTGAGGGGGACTCCCGCCGGGCACAGGCCGGGAAAGGGGATGCGGCCCGTGGAGCGGATCTGTATCTAGAGCGCAAAAAAACTCAGGTGGCCCATGATTTTGCCCTGCTCATGCATCCGGGAGGAGGCCGGGCCGCATCCTATCAAAATTTTTTCCAAAGACTCCGGAACCATGCCGGGCGGCGCCAGACCACGACTTCGGGCGGTGGAGCGACGGATCTGCAAGAAGAAGGGCGAGAGGAAACGGCAGCTGAGACACAATCCCGTACGGCGGACGATGGCTCTGTGGATGCAGATTTGGACGGGTCTGCTGGCAAAGAGGAAGAAAAGGCGCGATTGGCAGAACAGGAGACGAATCTATCGGAATTTTCCCCGAAGCTGCGGTGGATTTTGGAGGAAGTAACCGGAGAATCAAAATCCGCCGCGGAGCAATATAATTTTCTCAACTGCGCTCGCGAAATGGCCAAAATGGAAGCGGAGGCCTACGCCTCTCAGGAAGCGGAGGCCCAGCGACAATTGCAAAATGTGCGGGAACAGCTCAAAAGTGCTACCGATGACGGGAAAAATTGGCTTAGCGATCGTTGCAAATGGATGGAGGGGCTGCATGTGGCGATTCAAGCGGATCGGCAGAAGGCCCAGAAACTGTTTGAACAGCTGGATGCTATAGTAACCACATTCGAAGCTAGGCACAGGAATCGCATCCGGGATGGCTATAATCTTATCCCAAAAGCCCGCTTTGTCGTTGCCAACGCCGGGCTGGAGGGCCGGCTATCGTCCGCGGATTTGGCCAGCAACTATCGGGACCAGGTCCTTTGCATGGTAAACCCTAGTCAATTTTTTGAAAATTTTATGGTCCGACACAGTGCGTTGGGCTTTCGCACCTACTTCGAGCTCATTCTACAGCTGCTGGGCGATGACATCAAATCGGCGAATCCGTCCCGCGGGATCGGCCAGCTGCAGGCCATTCGCGATTCTCTGTTTTTTGCGGAAATTTCCCACCAGATCTACCTGCTTGTCGGAGCGGCAAGCCAAAAATTGCAGCGCATCCGCATTTTCACGCAGAAGGAAAAGGGAGTATATGTGCCCGCCCTGATCGCCATTAATTTTCAAAAAGATCATTTAGAAGTCGCGGTGGCCCGCGGCAAAGGACAGCCTTGCTTTGTCAAGGACATCCCTTGCGGAGCCAATGCGGATCATTTTGCTGAATTGACAGAGGTTATCAACCGTTTTTATCCCGATGCGGTTGCCCTACTAAATTTTGAGGGCAACGATGGCCGCTCTTTCCGTTTTGCAGTTCAGCGGCGCTATGGCCTTCCTATGTCGCGAAAGCAATTTCCTTGGGAAAGCATTCGCCGCGACAAACCTCCGGAGGAGCTGTTTCCAGACGTATTCGAGAACAAACCGCTGGGCGATGAAAGAAAGCGGGCCGATGTCCCGCAAAAAACCGAGCCGGCGCACGTCTATGGCGTGGAAGAGGTAGCCAAAACGCTTCAGAAGAGCATGGCAAAGGGAAGATCGCAGGGAACGTCGGCATCTTCCTTTTCCTAGTTTAGGCAAAAGAGCAGCAGCGACTGACAGGCAGCGCCTGCCAAAAGATAGGGCACGAATGGTAGGGGCTGGCCCGCTCTAAGACGGCTGCGGGATTGGGAATGCAGAAGAGACTGCCCGAGCCAGACGGAGATGGCGAAGACGGCACCTAGGAAAAAAATTCGCAGAGCGCCGGCAAAGCCAAAAAATAGACCCAGCACGGCGGCCAGCTGCACATCGCCAAGGCCAAGACCCTCGCGGTGAGAAAGGGTCTCAAAGGTGACGGCAATCCAGAAGAGGGTTGCCGTGGCCAAAAGGCCGTCCGTGGCGGCCACGGACAGGGCACTCCAAACCGGGAAAGTGCCATTCATCGCTCCTAAGGAAGAAAAAATTAGGCCGGCGGCCAGTCCTAGGTAAACCAATTCGGCCGGAATAGTGCCGTTGGCATTGTCCGTTCGTGCGCCGGCAAAGAGCAGGGAGAGGACCGTTACGATGGCGACCGTTTCCAATTCCGGTCGCAGGTGCCAGGCTCCGCCAAAAAGGACTAGATGAATGGCGAGTCGCGGACTCCTCCAAGGACCACAGACGGCGCCGCGCAAGGGACCGCGAAAAATTCCATCGGCAGACGCATTTCGGATGGAATTGAGCAGGGCCCGCCGTAGGACTCGCCATTCCCAAAAGTCCAACGCGAATCCCCAGAGCAAGACCAGAGCCATCTCCGCCACGGGCGGCCACGCTAGTTGGCAAAATTCATTTTACAATTGGAGAGTTCGCGTAGAGCCATTTCCATGGGCCAAAATTTTGCTTGTTTCTCCCGTTCGCTTGCTTCAAAATGAGCCATGGCCGGTTTGTTGGGTTCCCCGCCTGCGAGGGAAGGTTCTCTTTCGGCCGTTCCCGATGCAGCCGCTGCCTTCATCCAAATCCCGAACAAGGTCGAGTTAGATAAATTGAGTTTTCTATTTAAGGCACAGGCCAAACGAACTAAAAAGAGCGTGATCGAGGCATTTGAAACATTTTCGTCCGGCTGCTGCCTCCCCCATAGGCTCGCGCTTGCCTGCGCCTGCTCTGCGGATCGCCAGCTTTGGGCAAAAGTTGGTAGGTACCTTCGACTTTGCCTTTTTGGAGCCAATGAAGGAGACGTGCAATTGGTGCAGCAAATTGCGTGTGCAGTGGGAGTTATACCACAAATAGAAAGGCCAGAAACGCTCCGAGCCCTCGCCGGATGGGTCGATGCGCAAAAAGATGAAACTAGTTTCGAAGCTGTTTTCGATTCCATTGGGAGTCACTACGGGGAAGAAATTGGGGCGGAAAGTCGCAAAAAAATCGCGGAATTGCTCGACGGCCTCATGGATCCCTACGGAAGAAAACGAAATGGTCCCTCGTGGACGCTTGGGGACCTGCGCCATAGAAATGAGGCTATGGCCATTCATTCTGAAAAATTGGGCTGTTCGGCCGAAGCAACCCAAGGCGCCCTTTCCGCGGCCACCCTAAGTCAGGCTGGTCTAGTTGCTTTGGCTATCGCAGTTGATCAGATTCCGGGAGCATTCGCTGCAATTAGTGCCTGGCCGAGCAAAGGGGTAGCCGATTGCTATGATGTCCGCGTAAATTTATTTTGGGGGATGGGAATGCTGAGTGCGGCAAATATGGACCGCTTTGAAGCTCAAGTCCTCAATCCACAGCCTTCTCTCATCATTGACGGGCTCGGAAACGGGCTCGGCCAAGTGGTCGATTCCGTTTTCCTTGGTACGCAGGAAGATTTGGAGACGATTTTGCGATTTATCTCGCCGAATGCACAGCAAACCGCCGCTGCCGCCCTGCTCGCTGCCGCCCAAGAAGCGAATGCCGCCGTGGACGCGAGCACCATCTCCCTCACTACGGCCGCCGCCTACGGCACCGCCACTCCTCTTCCGGATGGCATCGTATTTCGTCGCCAAAAGCCGGGCGACAGTCCGAGCTAGACTTTCGAGAAGAAACCGACCTGCGGTCCCGAGCGCATAGGCCAATCACCGTAAGTACACGAACAGTAGGACTACGCCAACAAACAGGACGACAAATACGCCGAACACCACGGGCAGGCTGCCGGAAAACAGACCCATCAAAACCGCCGCGAGGGCACTACTGCCAGAGGACAAAACGGCAAGCGCGATGTGATGCACGCTATCCCACGCGTCGGTCAACTTCTTGACGTCCAACGTACGCACAATTCCATCGTCGGTAAGTAGGGAACACGAACCACCCGCCCCTGGCTCTTCCTCTACCATGAACTTCACAGCAGCCGCTCTGGCAGAACGATTCTTACAAAAAAAAACGGGAAAACCACCATTCGAAGACCAGAAACACAAGACCGCCACCCTCGCCCAGCTGTCACTGCTCGTGAAAGAAGCGTCTCCGAGCTTTCTTCGCCACTCATCACCCGGAAATTTAGCCACCAAATGCATGCGGTAATCATAGAACGAGCAACACTTGTACCGGATAGGCAAACCCAACTTCTCCGCCTCCTTAAGTACCTTTAGCGCACGTGCAGAAAAGGGCAATCTTTCCACATCTTTAGGGGTAAGTGGACGATCAAACGCTGGCACGGATGTTCTATGCTCTTGCAGGCGCAGATTAACGCTCACTATCGGCTAATTCACAAAAAATAAGCGGGACATGAAAAAAAATTGCGAAAAAAACGAATTGCTCCCAACTTTTCTTTTCCCGCATTTTCAATGCGGCGGAGGTTTTTAGTTATGAATCGCATATATGTGGACGGTTATTGCATTGCAATGCCTCGCGGATGTACTGTCCCACTTGGGTGTGACGATCCGCACGTCTTTGAATCGGTGGTTCGCTCGATGGGCGATTACATGCCGAAAGTTGAACCCGGCAGCTTGGACCCGGATGTGGATTATGCTATTAGGTGTAGCAAATTTAGGTCGCGATTTAACGTTTCGGCGCCCGCAGAATATTTAACGAAGGTGAAGGCTAGCAAGACCCCGGAGGAGCACGTCGCTTTGACCTATTGGTTTTGCAAAAACGCAGTCAGCTCCGACAGTCCACTGCCGGAAGTGGAGGCCTACATGGGTGCGTTGCGGGACGTGATAGGCTTGATTCTCCTTACTTACTATGCAAATGGCCTACTATCAGCGAAAATTACGGCTTTTCTCTCCATATACGAAGAAGCTCTGGCTAAGCGAAGGTTGGTGTTTTAGTTGGGGAGTTGTCTGCGGATTTCGGCGCGAGAAATTTCGCGGCAGAGAGTCGGCAATTGCAATGGGGTCTTTGCGAATATGGCCCTGAGTAGTTCGGTGGCGTAGCGCTCGCGCACGGCAGATGCGTCTACGTTGGTAGGCGCTGGGGCTGGCACCTCGAGATCTTTTCGGCGCGGGGAGGGATATGCGGCGTGGTCTATGTGGCTTTGCTCGTCGGTTTCCTCGGCCACTTCCGGAAGTGGTAGCTGGCAGAAGTGTGGCTCTGATGCGTCTTGACACTTGGTTAGGCGGTCTGCGGCTGCCAGTGTGTTAAAGAAAATCAGTCCAGTTCCACTGTCGAAAAGGGCGTAGACTGAGTCTAAGAGGCCGATGTAGCGCCAGTTGAGGGCCCTCTGGTATGGTTCTGAGTTTATGTGGGAGTCTGTGTGAGCGGGTGGTCTGTGATTTTCGGGTAGACGATCACGTTGGCAAAATCCTTCGGCCCTGTCGGCTGGTCGATGTTTTTCGACAAAGTAATTTCCTTCCGAGATAGTTGCCGTCTCTTCCGCCGATACGCTGCTGTCCCTCGTTTGCGCGGCGATGTAGATTGGCGCATATTTGAGGGATAGGCCATGTTCCAACTCGCGCAGAAGAAATTCGCGCAGTGCCGCCCGGTCGGAAAAGCGCACTTCCCGTTTCGTGGGATGCACGTTCGCATCCACCTGATTTGGTGGCAGTTCGAGAAATAGGAAGCTGGGCATGGATTGACAGTGGGTAAAATGGGCGCGGCAAGATTCTAGTGTCCATTCTTTTAAATCCTTAGAGCGAATCTGGCGGCCATTGACGAAGAAAAGCATTTCCGGTGTGGCCGTCGAGGAGAAGTAGCCCGGCCGAGTCGCAAACCATTCCAATTGCCTGCCGCTATCCTCTGCTGCGACGCGGAACAGCAGATCGGCGAGAGCGTCACCCCACAGCTGACGAATGCGGCTCGCCCGATCGCCGCGGGCTACTTCGAAAATGGTCCGATCGCCATGGCGCAGGCGGAAGGTAATTTGCGGAAAAGTCAGAGCGAAGGAGCGTACGGTCTCAATGATGTGATTGGCCTCCGTCTGGTCCGTCCGCAGAAACTTCCTTCGCGCCGGCACCGACTGAAAAAGGTGTTCCACCCGAACGGCCGTGCCACATGAAGCAACCACTTCCTGAATAGATGTTTGCACTCCATCATCGACGATGATCTCCGTTCCCAGCTCGTCCTTTTCCCGGCGGGTGCGGAGGGTCAGGCGGGCCACGCTGGCAATGGACGGCAGCGCTTCGCCGCGGAAACCGAAGGAGCGGATGGCGCTAAGATCTTCAAAGGAGGCAATTTTGCTCGTCGCATGCCGTTCAAGTGCCAGCAGCGCGTCCACTCGGGCCATGCCGGAGCCGTCGTCTTCTACGGAAATAAAATCCTTCCCCGCCCGGCGAAAATTTATACGAATCTCGTTCGCTCCGGCATCGATGGCGTTTTCCACCAGCTCCTTCACGACGGCGGCGGGCCGTTCAACGACTTCCCCCGCAGCCACGCGATTGATGAGAATTTCCGGCAAGCGGCGAACTGGACGGTCCACTGAACGGACCTAGTGGCAGAAAAGATTTTCGTCAATTCGTTCGGCGCGATGATGGACCGGTTCTTTTAGCGCGGTGAAAATTTTTTTAAAAGCCGTTGCGTTAGCCGCTGAATTTCCTCCTGCCGGTACTCCACCGCAGCAAGATCGGCGAGATGCACTGGGCCATGGCGGTCGAGGACCTTTTCAATCACTATGGGGATGTTCCCGAAATTAGTTTTCTTGCCAAGAAAAGCTTCCACGGCGACCCGATCGGCCACTTCAAAATCGCAAGGAGCCGATTGGCCGCGGCGGAAAGCCTCTTCGGCAATGGCGAGACAGGGAAAGCGCTCCCGATCCGGAGGGCAGAAATCCCACGAGAGAAGGGATTCCAAATCCAGCGGTTGCTCCCCAGTCGGTCGCCGCTTCGGATAGTGCAGGCAATAGGAGAGGGGAGACAGCATGGATGTGGGGCTGATTTGGGCCAGCAGGGACCCGTCGCAAAATTCCGCAAATCCATGCACCAGACAGCGGCGGTGGACCAGAACGCCGATTTCTTCAGGGAGGAGGCCGTAGAGCCAGCCGGCCTCGATTTCCTCCATGCCCTTGTTGGCTAAGGTGGCCGAGTCGACGGAAATGCGAG
>JAIRTQ010000012.1 GCA_031254835.1 Puniceicoccales bacterium
GTGTCAACCCAGTGGTCGTCACTAAACGCATCTAGGTGTTCATAGATGGTTATGCCGTCTGCGTCCATTTTTGCTTTTGGGTCAATGAGCTGAAGATGATTCAGGAGTTTTTCGCGTTCGTTAACAGATAAAGTTCTTCCCGGCCACGGATTCCCCATTTGGTCGTAGCGCATTTGGGCGTCAGTATCTGGCGGACTCCACACGACAAATTTCCCCTGTTCAGTCGAAAAAGTGGTGGGCTTTAGACAGGCGCCGTCAAAAAATTTGAGCCCAAATAGCGGAGCGAGGCGACGCAGAGCTTCTTTGCTCAATTGGGACGACTCTAATGCTTTTTCTAAAGAAAAAACGCCTACTCCAAATAGAGCGGCAGCGAACGGATTGGTAAAGGAAGAAGCCACCTGAAATCTGCGAAAAAAGCCATTATGTTGCTCACTCTTGTAGGCTTGCAAAAGATAAGTTTGAGGGATGGCAATTTTCGACGGCTCCTCCTGCGAAGAGACGGAAGGCGATGTTCCGAACAGCGAAGCGACCACCTTTCGAAGAGTCATCACCCGTATTGTACGGAGATGTGGAAAAACTTCAATCTTTTCCGCACATGCCGGCTAGAAAAAAGCGGCATCCGATAGGCGCTCGACAGGTGGGGCCGTTCTTCTTAGCCACCTTACGGTGGGGTCGGTTTTGGAAGTGAAGGGTCTGTGCCGCGATTTTGGCTCCCGCCGGGCCATCGAAAATTTGGAATTTTCGCTGGCCGCCGGAGAGATTCTCGGTCTCGTGGGGCCAAGCGGAGCGGGCAAAACCGTTACGCTCCGAATTCTTTCCGGAGCTCTGGAGGGCAGTTCCGGGACGGCTTCCATCTGTGGAATTTCTGTGGCGGCGGGAAATAGAAAGATCTATGAGCTCTTTGGCGCCGTCGCGGAGAATCATCCGCTGCCGGAACAGCTTAGCCCCTTCGAGTACCTGCAGTTGCGGGCTTGCCTGAAAAAAGTGCGGGACAGACGGCGGGAGGTGACCCGCGCGCTGCAAATCTGCGGCCTGCTCCGCTTCGGGAAGCGCCATCGCATCGGCCAGCTGTCGCGCGGCCATCGGCAGTTGGTGGCCCTGGCCGACGCCATTTTGGGTCGGCCGGCCCTGATCCTGCTGGATGGGCTTGAGCCGTGGCAGTTGCGGCTGACCCTGGAGGAACGGGCCGGCCGGCCCGCTGCCCTTGTCACTGGGAGGGGTGTGGCGGAACTGGCGGGCATTTGCTCAAAAATTATTTTTCTCGATCGGGGCCGAATCGTCGGGGACAGGGGAAAGGAACGGAGCGATTAGCATGGAATGTTTTTTTGCCCTGCTGGCCTACGAGTGGCGGAGGATTTTTCGCCGGCCTGGCTTTTTTTTTATCGGCTTTTTCTTTTTATTTTTCGCCGGCCTACTCTTTTGGTCCGTGCTCGCCAGCTATGTCGGGCAAGCACAGACGGTCGGTCCCTTCACCCTTTGGCTGCGGCAGAGCTGGCCATTGCTATTGCTGTCGATCCCGTCGCTCACGGCAGATTCCATTGCGGGGGAACGCTCTGCTGGAACGCTGGACGGCCTGCTCTGCGGCAGCGCTCCGCCCGCCGCCATCCTTCTGGCAAAGTTCTTCACCCTGCTCTTCTGCTACCTGCTCCTCTGGGTTGTGGCCATCGCATTGCAGCCGCTAGCCTTTCGACTTGCCGCCTTTCGGCTGCCCTTTCCCCTATGGTCGGACATGGAGCTGCTCAATGCCTTTTCTGTTTTGACCCTTTCCGGCGCTCTTTACCTCTCATGCTGGCTTTTTTTCAGCACGGTGGCGCGAACGCAGGCGCAGGTAATGGTGGCCACTCTCGCTTCGCTCTTCGGCCTCCTTTTTGGCCCGCCGGTCCTTCTGAAGTTTCTGCCGGCCGATCGCTGGCCCTTGCTGGAGGATTTTTTCGCGCGCCTAGGAGCCGCTTCCCCCATCGGCTGGACCAATCGTTTTTGGGACCTTGGCACCGCTGCCATCTACCTTATCGCCACGGCCACAGTCCTATGCCTTACGGTCGCTTTTGTGCGGCCGAGACTTTCCCCTTGACATCGCGAGTTGGGAAGTTAGCGAGCTACGAAAGTGAGCGAAAAAATTGCCTACGCGGTGCCGGAGGGACAGGCCGGACTACGGCTGGATGTTGCTCTAGCGCAGAGTTTTCCAGAATTTAGCCGGACGCTGCTTCAGCGGGCCATCGGAGCGGGCGCCGTCCGGCTAGGCGGTCGGCCGCTGCTGGCGCGGGAGCGGCTCCGTAGCGGTGATCTATTGGAAATTTCCTTTCCCGAGAAACCGGCGCCGGCGGAGCCGACGCCCTGCCCAATGGCGCTGCGTATTCTCTACGAGGACGATCAGCTGGTGGCCATCGATAAGCCGGCCGGGGAGATAGTCCACCCCGTGGCGGCGCGGTCCGGACCGTCCCTCACAGGGGCCCTCCTGGCCCACACCGGCGGAGCCCTGTCCCATTGCGGAGAGGCGTACCGGCCAGGCGTGGTGCATCGGCTGGACCGAGATAGCACCGGCGTGCTGCTCTTCGCCAAGACGGACGACGCCCACCGGGCCCTAGCGCAACAGTTTGAAAAGCGCTCCGTGAAAAAGATCTACGAGGCGCTGGCCCACGGGATTGCTGCGCGGCCGGCCGGCACCGCGACGGGCTCCGTTGGCCGCGATCCGCATCGGCGCACCCGCAGAACCGTCCTCCGGCTGGGCGGGAAAGAGGCCCGCACGGACTGGGAGGCATTTCCCTGTGGGGAACAAAACTTTACGCACTTCATTCTCCGACCGCGGAGCGGCCGCACGCACCAGATCCGCGTACACTTGGCCGCCATGGGCCATCCAATTCTCGGGGACGGCTTCTACGGATGCCCGGACAGAGAGCCGCCGGTGCCGCGGGTACTGCTGCACGCCCGATTGCTGGCCTTTGTCCACCCGACTAGTGGGCTACGGATCGCCATAGAGGCTCCATTGCCGGAGGATATGGCTTCCTTGCTCGGCCCTAGAGAAGATTTGCGTTGGCAAAAGGAGAAAAATCTGAACAATTGAAGCGGTGTCCGTTTCCGCTCCGTCTCCAAGAGGATTTGCTGCTTCGTTTGCGTAACTAGGGTCTGTCCTCATAAAAAACTGTTGCCCGTGGGCGATCGACGGGTTACAGTAGGACTGATTTCATAAAAAATTTTTGGAAGTAGCCGGAAAGTAATTTGTGGCTATGCTACGAGTTTGTATAGAATGCGACGCAAAATTGAAAGATTGGCGCCGCATCGCCATGCGCTTCAACCGCTGCGCACATACGTTTCTTTCAGCGATTCAAATCGCATGCGTCATTCGTTTTGCATAGTTTATGAGGACAGACCCTAGCTGCCAGCGCAAGTGAAACTGGCGGCTCAGAGTGAGGTGGCCAGCGGCGAACTGCGGGCCCGTGCGGCAAAAAAACTTTTCTCTCGGCCCAATCACTGTTAGACGGGGCCTATGATCGATGCGTTGCAGCGAATTCTTTCCCGGCACAGGCGGTGGCTCCTCGTCTGCCTGTTAGTCATCGTGGTGATCCCTTTCGTGTTCACCATCGGCGCGGCGCCGGGCGTTGGCGGCGGGAAGGGT
>JAIRTQ010000076.1 GCA_031254835.1 Puniceicoccales bacterium
TTGATTTGTGAAAAGGCAGACGGCCCGACTTTTGGCGGCCGAGGCGGTAAGTCGTCGCATGGCCTGCCCCATAAGTCGCGCCTGCGCACCGACTACCACATCTCCTAGCTGTCCATCCAGTTCCACCCGTGTCGCCAGCGCGGCAACGGAGTCCACCACCACCAAATCGACGGCGCCGGAGCGCAGCAGATTTTCCGCGATCCGCAGGGCCATTTCTCCGCTTTCCGGCTGGGAAACGAGCAAATCTTCCAGTTGGACGCCGACCGTGCGGGCATAGGAAGGGTCCAGCGCATGCTCCACGTCGATGAAGGCGGCCGTTCCGCCATTTTTTTGGACGGCGGCTATGCAGCTCAGACAAAAGGTTGTTTTCCCGGAAGATTCCGGCCCAAAAATTTCGCAGATGCGGCCCCGCGGCAGTCCGCCCACGCCCAGCGTTCGGTCGATGGCTGCCGAACCGGTGGAAATGACTTCGACGGCCATGTGTTCCGCGTCCCTCAGGCGCATGAGGGAACCTTCCCCATACTGCCTATTAATTTCTTTTAAAATTTTGGCGATTTCTTCTCGCTTTTCGTCCATTCCGCTTGCCATAGGCTTGAAATGATGTGGACCCTAAGCGGGTCAACAGAGATCTCTCACTTAGGGCCGATTGTCATGCTAAGAAGAACGGAACTATCGACATTTTCTAAAAAAAGACCGAAAGCCGGCCATAGCAGCGGCAGGGAAAGAATGTCTCATTCGTTGCCGGCCGTTCCCCGCTGAAAGAGAAGTTCCTCCGCTCGTTTAGCTCCCTCCAGGTGGACGTATTCGGGAATTCCACCTTTAAAAGGCACTTCCACTTCTCCCTGTATGAGGGGCGATATGTAGCGAAAGAAATTGCTAGAAATCATAGAGCCGCTCTCATCGATCCACGTGGCGGGGAATTCCTTTACCTTGCCGGCCACTTCGTCCAGCGACACTAGGCCGTAGGATACGGCGTAGGGGGAGTCGCCCTCGCGCACGATGGTAACCATTTTCCCAGTTTCGCCCTCAACGGCTGCTTTTACGGCCCGTAGGCCGCACTGGTAGGCCTCATCACTATCCCGCAGAGAGCTGCAGTGGGCTGCGCTCCGCTGAGAAATGCCCAGCTTGGTGGTACGCGCTTTGATTTTTAAATGCTGTTCCACAAGGAATTGTAGGTGCTCCGCGGCGCCGCCCAACTCCGTCCGCCCTAGCGGGTCCTTGATGCCGCTCGTACGCACGTATTCGCCGGCCTGATTGCGGATTCCCTCCGATACTACGACCAGGCAGTAGCGATTGTGTTCAAGTACCTTTTGCACGGCTGCAATGAATTCGTGATCGTGGAATGGGCGCTCCGGGATGTAGATCAAATGGGGCGCATCGAAGGGCGTGCCCATGTGGCGAGCCAGCACGGAGCCGGCGGCGATCCAGCCAGCGTCTCGGCCCATAACCTCCACGATGGAAACAAGATCAAAATCACCCATGGACTGGTCGTCGATGGCGATTTCCCGCGCCGTGGTGGCCACGTACTTTACCACGCTGCCGTAGCCGGGGGCGTGATCCGTAACGGCCAGATCGTTGTCAATGGTCTTCGGCACGCCGATGGTGCGCATTTCGTAGCCGGTTTTTTTTGCGTGTTTGTCGATCTCGCCGGCAACGTATTGGGATCCATTTCCCCCTATGTAGATAAAGTAGCGAATATTACGTTCGGCAAATATGCGAAAGAGGCCGTCCAGATCCGACGGTTGAAAGTGACAACGGCAACTACCCAGGGCGGACCCGGGTGTGTGGCGAAGTCCTCGGATGACGTGCTGGGACTCCTCAGCCAAGTCGATGAAATTTCCGCCCAACATCCCCCTAAGCCCATAGGCGGCACCGTAAATTTCCTCGATGGCGGGGTGATTCAGTGCCTCCTGTATGACCCCCGCCAGTGTGGAATTGATCACCACCGTCGGCCCGCCAGATTGTGCCACCAGCAGATTGCCGCAAAAATCCCCTTCTCCCTCGCCCATGGTTCTCGCGCTTACTAAAAAAGACGGGCGGGAGAAAGTAAACCCCAAATGGGGGTCTTTTTGTTCGCTGATTTATGGGGTGTTTCGGTACGCATCGCTACCAAAAAATAACAATATCGCCACAAAAGCCAGCCTGCAAAGGGTTGCCAGCCGTGCGGCCGACTGCGCCATGGGCAATGCGCGCAATGAAGAAAGGTGCGCTGCTAGGATAGTTGAAAAAATTGCCGTCGGCCCACCTGTAGCACGGAGCCGCGGTCCTTTTCTTCAATTTTTTGGCCCGACTCCAGGCGCCGACCGCCGATCCGCAGGGCGCCCTGCTCCCACAGCCGGCGAATCTCTTTTTTGCTGGGGAATTTCCCAGAGGCGAAGAGCAGCTCCACGGGATCGGTGGGGGTGGATTCGAGGGTTATTGCATCCATCTCCTCCGGCAGCCCACGATCCGAAAAAACGTTTTCGAAGCGCTGCCGTTCCGCCGCGGCGGCCGCCGCGCCGTGAAAAATTTCGACAATCGCGGCGGCCAGTCGCTTTTTGGCCTCCATGGGGTGCAGCGCTTGCAGTGCAGCAATTTCTTCTTCGTCATGGCCCAACAGCAGCCGGCAATAGGACTCCATGGCGCCATCCGGCAGGGACATGATTTTCCCGAACATATCCGTGGCGGAATCGTTAAATGCGATGTAGTTGTCATAGCTTTTAGACATTTTGCGGACGCCGTCTAGCCCGATCAGCAGCGGCATGCAGAGGACCGCCTGCCCGCTTTCGCCCCGACTTTTTTGGAGCGTTCGCCCAACCAACATGTTGAATAGCTGATCGCTGCCGCCCAGCTCCACGTCGGCGCCCAGCATGAGGGAATCGTAGCCCTGAAGGAGCGGATAGAGAAATTCTACCAGCGAGATGGGCGTGCCGGCGCCGTGCCGTTTGGCGAAGTCTTCCCGCTCCAGCAACTGCGCGACGGTCATTTCCCTAGTCAGCAGGAGCGCGTCAGCGAAAGACATCTTAGAGAACCATTCGCCGTTGCGGCGCACTTCCGTTTTGTCGGGATCCAAGATTTTAAATGCCTGCTCTAGATAGGTTTTTGAGTTATTTTCGATCTGCTCGGCCGTGAGAACGGGTCGCGTTTCCGAGCGGCCGCTGGGGTCGCCGATCGTGGTGGTAAAATCGCCGATCAGGAAAACGGTCCGATGGCCCATATCCTGGAATTGCCGCATTTTGCGGAAAACCACCATATGGCCCAGGGTGAGGTCGGGCCGGGTCGGATCGACGCCCAACTTGACCGTCAGCGTCTTCCCTTTCGACAGCTTGCGTCCAACGCCATCTCGCCCGATGGCCTCCTGTGCGCCAGAAAAAAGGATCGCTAGGGGATCAACGGTCATGGATGGGGCCTGTCTAGGCGCCAACGACGCTCTGCCAAGGAAATACAGCCCACCTGGCCATTTTCGCAGCAAGGGAGGTTGCCAAGAGAAAAAAACAGCCCCATGTCCGTCCCATGGGCCGCTCCGTCTACATTGTCACTTTCGGCTGTCAGATGAATTGCCGCGATTCGGAGACCATGGCGGCGGCGTTAGAGGACGGCGGCTATCAGATTGTCTCAGAAAGAGAGGCGGATGCCATCGTCATTAACAGCTGCAGCGTACGGGAAGAGGCGGAACGGAAAGCCGTCAATGGGCTGCGGAGGGCAGTGGCAAGAAAAAAAAATAGGCCCGATTTTTTAGTGGGCGTGGCCGGCTGCATGGCCCAGCGACTTGGCGGAGAGCTCCTTCAGCTGGTTCCTGGACTCGACTTTGTCTTGGGCACGGGAAATTTTCACCGGGTCGCGGAAGCCCTGGATCGGGCGGAGAGCGGAGAGGGTCCCCTGCTGCTGCTAAGTGACGGCGGTCCCTACGGCTACGGCGGGCGGCGGCGGAAAATTTTTCGACCTACGGCCCACGTTTCCATCACAACCGGCTGCCCCATGCGCTGCAGCTATTGCATCGTGCCTAAGGTGCGTGGCCTATTGCGCAGCAGGCCGATGGGAGATATTTTGGCGGAAATTGCGGCGCTTGCGGATGAGGGCACAAAGGAGGTCGTCCTGCTTGGGCAAATTGTTAACCGCTACGGCTTTCGTGAATTCCCGACGCTAAATGGGAAAAGCCCTTTCGTCCAGCTGCTGGAAAAGGTCCACGAGATCAACGGCATCGAGCGCATTCGTTTCCTGTCTCCGCATCCCTGCGGCTTTCGGGAGGACCTGCTGAATTGTTTCCTTCGTCTACCTAAACTCTGCCGCGGCATCCACTTACCAATTCAAAGCGGGTCGGACCGAATTCTGCGCGCCATGGGTCGCGGCTACGGGCGAGAGAGCGCTTTGTCGATCCTACGTTGGCTGAGAGAGATGATGCCGGATTGCGCCCTGTCCACGGACCTGATCGTGGGCTTCCCCGGCGAAAGCGAAGAAGATTTTCAAAAAACGGAAAAACTCTTTGACGAGATCGATTTCGATATGGCCTACCTCTTTAAATTCAGCCCGCGGGATGGCACGGCTGCGGCCCAGCTGCCCGGCCAGCTATCGGAAGAGCTAGTTGTGGAAAGGCACCGGCGTCTGCTGGCCCGACTGGCCGTGACATCCCTCCGCCGCAACGAGTTATTTATTGGCACGGTCCAATTCGTCCTCGCCGAGGGACCGTCCCGGAAAGATCGTGTCGTGCTGGTGGGCCATACGCAGCAGGGCAAAAAGATCTTCTTTCGCGCGCCGCAGGAAGTGGTTGGCTCCATCGTGCCCGTCGCCGTCACCGGCGCCTCCGTGGCCGCTCTCACGGGGGAACTTGCTTAAGGCGAGGATGGGCCGTCCGACGCATTTCGCTTGCGTCGGCGGCGGAATAATTTTCTCTCCGTCCGGAAGGCCCGAGTGGCGGAATGGTAGACGCTGAGGACTTAAAATCCTTTGGCCGTAGGCCGTAGGGGTTCGAGTCCCCTCCCGGGCACCGCGCTGTCGGCCAGGCGATAAGGCCATTGCGGAAGGATTTTTCGTGGCCGCCAGCTTCCTGCGGAAGGCCATCCTTCGCGGGAAATTGCCGCAAACTTTTGTGCTGACAATGGTTTCGGGCGGGCTACCATGGGCTGATGGACTGCGGTGGGATCTGCGGCGATTGCGAAGACCGTGCATCCTGCGAGGGAGGGCCGTTGCCTTTAAAAGACGAAGAGCGGGCCATCCTCGCCCATAGCGCCCGTGCGGTCCGTGCATTGGTCCTGGACATGCTGGCGGCGGCGGGGAGCGGACACATGGGCATGGCCTTGGGCTGTGCGGAGATCGGTGCTTTGCTCTTTGGGAAATTTCTCCGCTGCGACGGCACGGACACCGGCTGGCTGGACCGGGATCGCTTCGTCCTCTCCGCCGGTCATGGCAGCGCCTTTCTTTACGGCTGGCTGCACTTAGCCGGTTTCCCGGTCGGTCTGGACGACCTGCGCTCCTTCCGCCGCGGCGGAATCGCTGTGGGACACCCTGAATTTTCCAGGCGATTGGGGGTGGAGTGCACCAGCGGTCCTTTGGGTCAGGGTGTGGCCAATGCCGTCGGTACGGCGCTTTCGCAGCAGCTGTTGGCCGCCCATCTTGGCGAGGAGGTTTCGCTGCTGGAAAGCCGCACGGTCTGTCTCGCCGGCGACGGCTGCCTGCAGGAAGGCGTTACCTTAGAGGCCCTTTCCCTGGCCGGACTCTGGGAGCTGGGGAATCTGATTTTCATCTACGACGACAACGGCATCATGCTGGATGGGCCGTCGTCCGACTCCCAACGGCCGGCCGCCGCCGCCATTTTGCGGTCTCTCGGCTGGCACGTGCAATCGGTGGACGGCCATGACCTGAATCAGCTGCACGGGGCGCTCCATCGGGCTCGCGCCTTCCCCAATGGCAAACCGCAGGCCATAGTCGCGCGGACTGTTGCGGGGCAAGGAGTTCCATCCGTGGCCGGCAGCCATCGAACCCACGGCCTGCCGCTGAACGGTGAAGAATTGCGGGCGGCGCGGGAGGAGCTACTCCCTGGAGGAGAGCCCTTTGCAATGCCGCAAA
>JAIRTQ010000082.1 GCA_031254835.1 Puniceicoccales bacterium
TCACTGATGTACTCATGCAGTGCCGTATCGCTGGCTTCTATGGTATCACTTTTTTCCGCACAATGATTCGCTGCGATGGCAAAAATCTTGCGGCAGTACAGGACGTAGTCCTCGGAGGACACGTCCTGCTCACCGCCACACCGAGCGATGATGGCGTCGTATAAATCGTATATTTGCCGCCACTCGTCCTCATTCGGCCGTACGCCGACTGCGGCCCAAAAAGGCGAATCATTTCCAAGCGTTCCGCGAGCTATGGCACTTTTCCTAATGCAGCAGTTCGCAGATTCTAACAGATGGTTCATCTCGCAATTTTTGATAAATTGATTCCAACAATCAGCGATAGTGTTATCCATTACTTCCGTGCCATTGCCCCATACTTTCCGGAAAAGCACATCTCGTCTAAGACCGTTTCGCACCACGACATCTGCAATTTTTTCCCTTTGCTCCACCGTGGTCGGAGAGTCCACAGGAGGAGTAATCCCAAAAAATAGGCCATAGTGTCGAACTAGAGTAGAAAATTGCGTCCAGGCTTTGAACAAATTTGGGGTAAAAGCGGCGACGGGAGAAGATGCGTCGGTGAGATCTGCCTTTACAAGCGCATCGTGGTAAGCCTTATATTCATCGCAAAGGCTATTAATGGCATTTGTATCTGTAATCGTTCCAGCAAGCAAAGATTCGTCTAAAAGATCTCGACGCGCGAAAAAGGAAAAGATTTTTGCGGAAATGGAGGCTGTGTTTAGGACGTCTACGGCGGCCCGTTCGCTGTCATCGGTATAAATCTGAGAATCAAACGCGCAGAGCTGTTGCTTTATTTTGGAAAGCGTTCCAAAGGCTTGATTGACTGCTTCGGCCTCGGCATTAAGCCGCGCTATGTCTCTCATATAAATTACTATCATTCGCATTTGAATGCAGCCTATCGCGTAGGTCACGGCGGCGACGCGGAAAGCAAGTTGCAGATAGGGAGAAAGGCCCGTTGAATCCCTGGAAAAGATTTGCGACTCATCCAATTTAACTAAGCCATAGATAGAAACGTAATCCCCGTCGCTAGGGACGGAAGATATTTTTTTTAGGTAAAGTTCGCCGGAGTCAAAGTATTTAGCGTTAATTGAATCAACCGGAATGAAGGCGCTGCTTCCCGAAGTTCGATTGTAGAGGACATAGTCTGCCAAATCCGCGCTCCGTTCATAGGTCGCCGAACAGCCATCGCCAAGGAGGGTATCGTCGAAGACGTATGCGCCCGAGCCATTGTAACTATCTTGAACGCTAATAAGTTGCCTAAGTGTCACATTGCAAATATGTGACTTTTCGTCAAAAATCTCTGGAAATACCTCCCGAAGGGACAATATGGGAGGTAATGAAAATTGGTACGGCGAAATTCCTGCACTCATTTGCTTTCCTATTTTATGTTTCCTACCGTCGCAGACCTGTTCCTGTTAATGGCATTCGTGAGAGACGCACAGACGGCCAACGCCTGTTGCGCCGCCTGCTGTGTCTGCTGGAGCCGTGCTTTTCGGGTGGACCCATCGCCATTGATCTGCTGCGATCGCATGCGCAGAGAGTCGGCAAGCGCTACCACTTTGTCGGTAGTAAATTTTATGGCGGTGGATGCGTTGCGTATGGGCTGTAAAACGCATCGGTGATAGGCGTTTAGTGTCTCGACGACGTCATCTGGCATCTCTGGATCAAATGAGGTAGGTATGACGTCCGGAACGGGCCAATAGTCGATAGCGACGTTGTCATAATCCCGTTTGGGACTCCTGGGAACGGTGCGAAACTGCCATGCGGCCAGCATACCAAATGTATCGTCATAGTTGCCAGTAAAAGTGTCATTGGTTACACTTATCTGCGCCTCCGAAGAATCATCGTACGTCACCATCTTTCGGACGGCGAAAAAGGCCTTATTATTCGCGCTGTCCAATCTCCAAACCATTGAAAATTCAGAACTTAAAGAAGAGGTGCTCAAATGGGGGACGCTGGCGTACTGTAGAAACTTTTTAAAAAACGAAGAAAAAGCTATTTCGCCGTCCGTAATGGTGAAGCACTCGTCCGGGAGAAATCTTTCACCGCCGTAGCAACGGGAAAGGATTTCCCCCATGCCGCCTTCAAATTCTTGTGCGTTTGCCGGCGAGTTTACGCCATACCAGCGGACGGAAAAATCCGGAGTGGGCGACTCCCCAGTGCCAACGGCCTGTTCATTCGTCCAATCCCACTGGCTATCGCTCCCATCCCCCTTCTTCGTGCGATCAAAAACCGCATAGCTATCCTCCGACGCACTGCCGGTAAAGTTATACATTCCGTCGTGCTCACCGCTGCTGTCTACGGTGCCAAATCCAGGAAAGAAAGCGCAATTATCAGCTTTCGCGGGATGGATGGCCCCATCCCAAATGCCGCCGGACCAATTTAAGATATTGCCTTCACTGTCGCGAAACCTCGGGTCGAAGACCCAATGGTCTCCTGTCCCTATGGTCGCCTTAAACGCATTCCCATCTGTCTCAATGGAGCGATACCAGTAGACGGAATCGTAGGGATTCTCGACCGCTATGCCGCGTAGCGGTTCAGGAAGTACAATTCGATTTTCCGGCTTGGCATAGTCCGGCAAAAATAGTTCGCCATGTCGCAGAAGAGCATTGAACTGAGTCCATGCTTTGAACGAATCTACCGCCCCATAGCCGGTTTTTAGTTCGACGGCGTCTAGCGGTCCGTAAATAATTTTCTGGATCGCATCCTTATCTATGCCTGCAAACGCGGGATCTCCGCTAGAAAAGGTAATCAAGTCCCTCTCCACGAGATAGGCCCACACCTCCGCGGGAAGTGTCGCTCCGTGCATTTCTTCTACGTCCTGGATGCCAGAATCCTTCTGGGTAAGCATATCCTGAACCATTTTTAAAATATCACCCACACGTTGCGTGAGCCTCTGCTCTGCGGCTACTGCGTCAATGTCACGGATGTATTGCTCCATGATACGCTTCTGTCGACAGCTCAGCGAATAAATTACGGCGACAATCCGCATGGCCAAGTCCATGTAGGGATTGTCCAAAAACGAAGAACCGCTGTGATCCGCAAAAATTTTATCCTGTCGGAGACGATAGAGCGAATAGATATCCACGTAGGAATCGTCCGCCCTTCGGCCCAAAAAAAGTGACACGCTATCAGAAATATAGCTATCCAGATCTTGAATTTTTTGATAGATTAACTCGCCGGTATCTTTGTCATAGGTGCGTACGTAAATCTGATAGCCGCCCCGCCCGTCCTGATCAAAATTCGTTTGCTTGGTCGCGTCCTCTATAACTCTTGGATCTAAATCATAGGCATCGGTTCCATTTAAGGTGTCGTAGATGAGGACCATATTCCTCAGCGCATTTCCGTTCACAAAAGATCGCCATTGAAGCTCTTCTTGAAACCCCGAACGCAGCGTCGTTAGCGGTATAGACATGACTTCATCTCCTCCATTTCTTGCATTTCTATAGGCGTATTTTACGGACAAATTTTCGCTGCTCCTCAGCTGCTTCACGTCCCATACGTCCCTTAGTAGCGTGGTGAATATTCCTCTCCTGGAACAGATTCGCAGGCTCCTCCTTTCCTGGAAGCTTCAAAGAAGCCTTTCGATATTCTTGGTATTGCGCCTTCATTTCCTCCTCCATTTTCCGAATCGTTTCATTGGCCTGACGTCGACTTTCTTCGCTCAGCAGCGGCGACTCCAGAAAAATGTTACGGCCGTCATCTAGGTCGGCCCCGAAAGCCCGAAAGAACGCGCGCATTTCGTCCATGGTCCGCCGGGCCTTTCCGATGAGCCGATTGTTCTCTTCAATTTGTTCCTGTATTTTTTTTGAAAATTCATCTTCCATGACTCTTTCCTTGCTCATAATCTCACATTCTTGGTAACTTTCATGAAGTTTCCCATTAATTCCTGAATGAGTCCGGTAGCCAGCGAAAAAACGGCCTGCATGTTGCCATTGGCAGTGGCGAGGCAGTTGGATGGGATCTGCATGGCGCTATTTTGCTGGTCTGTAACAGTCTTAATCGTATCCATATCAGATCGCAACTCGTTCAACGGAAGAAAAATCTGTGATTTATTTTTTATAATATCGGCAGCCGATAATTTAACGGCACAGCGCATGGCGTCGAAGCGCGGTATGTCTACGGAATAGGTGTCTCGCGACCATATTAGGCCGGAAATCGTCCCCGTCGAGAATGCACTATCGGCCGCCACCACCTTATCGCCATCACTCTGCGCCGCAAAGAAATCTACCGTGTTTGTAGCACCTGAGTTGCATATGATTCCTATTCCATAGGAAGCTGGACTGTGTCCATGAAAAGACGGACCATCCACGCCTTTCACTTTCGTGGTATGTAGACTAAGAAACTTTGCTATTTTCGACGCCTCCAACTGATCATCCTGATTGAAATTATTTGTCCAATACTTACCGACATTATACCCGTCCTCCGCCACACGGTCGGAGTATTTCGTATTGTCATCCCAATTGTCATAGTTTGCCCAATCACTAGCATCTTTTTTTACCAAAGTGATAGTCTTGCCATCGTCAAAACGCGTATCGTAAATGGACTGTATATATATCCCATGCGCAAAGTAGGGATGCGTTCTTGGGCGCACCTGCGCATGTACCGGGCGCAGGCGAACGTCCGTAATGAACTCCTCTCCGTCCTCCACGAGCCCGTGCACCATCAAGGCACTCACGAATGTATACGGGAAAGTGGCCATATCCCACTGATTGCTTTGGTCCAGGCCGGAAAGAGCTGCCAAGCACGTGCCATAGATGCGGCGCAACTCTTCTAGAATCTGGTTCCCATTGGCCAATTCTTGAGCATAGGCGGCCATCAGATCCAATTGGGCGCGTGATCCCGTAAAAGCGACCGCCAAAATGAGCGCGAGCGTGCCCAGGCGCTCTCTTTCTTGCGCATTGGGCATATAAACCTGCGACCGATGCACATAGTTAACAGTTCCGTCCGGCATTGTGCGCTGAACAAAACACCCGCCATCGGGGTCGGTAGTTTGCCGGCCATAGCCACTGCCGGCTAGGGGAGAAAAAAAGTAAACATTGCCATTCCCGTCGCAGAGATAGGCATCTGCCCCACCAACGAGATCCACATCGTCCGGCGTTAAATTCGCGTCGAGAAGACGATAGACTGAGTACTCAAAGAGACCCGCAACCGAAATGGGACCACCCATAATCGGCCTATTCTGCGAAACTCACCATTGCCTGTCAATCGTAAACCATTTGGATTTTTTGAACTTCCAAGTAGACGCCGTTTACGACTTGCTGCAGAGCTAGATAGCGTTTGTGTAAAAAATGTAAGGTGAATAGATGTGCAAAATTCCCGCTCTTCTGGATGGCATCGGAAAGACGTTTACGAATCAAACTTGGGGCGCCATCGCATTGCCACGAAAACGGTCTATTCCCATGGTGGGAAAATTTTCTCTATAGCCTATTCGGCAATAACATAGATGAATTTGGAGCGGCCGATCACTTTGCCTGTCGGCTGATTTTTCCAGTCGAAAACTGGGAAGCGGCTTCGCCGATCAGTTGGAAGGGTCCGGCAAAGGTAAAAAATTTTTACAAACCCACCTTCGGCCGCCATCTGCTATTCCTTGCTAATTTGTTGGGCGTAAGCACCATAGCCAACCGATGTTTTTTCCGCTCGACAAAATGGCTTTGCCTCACCTAGAAAGGCCCTGAGAGGGGGACTGCGGACTGTTTCGCGGTCTAGAGAATTATGGCAATTAGAGCAAAAGGTGGGGCACGTGTTGCCTACGGCTATCTGATCGAAAAAAAACGGGACGGCGGAGAGTTCTCAGGAGAAGAAATCAAAGCCATCGTAGATTCCCTCATTGAGGGGTCTTTGCCAAACCACCAGCTGGCTGGACTCTTGCTGGCGATTTATTTTCGCGGCATGACGGTCACGGAAACGGCGATCTTCGCCGAGGAGCTGATGCTGTCCGGGGAAGTGCTTAATCTGTCCGATCTGGTGCAGCCAAAAATCGCCCACTATGCCGCCGGCGGCGTTGGCGACAAGGTGCCCCTGGTCCTTCCGGCCATCGCGGCGGCTTGCGGCGTGATTATGCCGGCCATGGTAGGCGAGGACGAAGATTTTATCATCGGGACCCTCGACAAATTGGCCGCAGTTCCGGGGTTTCGAGCTGACAGCGAACTTAAGAATTTTATTCGCCACCTCGGCGAACATGGCGCCGCCTATGCCCGTCGCCATTCCGCCATAACTCCGATTGATTCCCTGATCTATGGCATGCGCAAGGAAACGGCCACCGTTCCCTGCCTGCCCCTCATCACGGCCAGCATCCTTTCTCGTAAATCGGCGGAGGGTGCGGAAGGCCTGGTGGTAGACGTTAAATGGGGCAACGGCTCCTACATAAAAGACGTGGAACAGGCAAAAACGCTGGGCCGTTCCATCGCTCGCACCTGTGATGCGTTTCAGCGAAAGTGCGTGGTGCTCGTGACAGACATGAACCAGCCGCTGGGCAATTCGGTTGGAACGGCGTTAGAAATCGAAGAGGCCGTGCGTTTTCTTAAGACCGAGGAAGGCGAAGAGGACTTCAAGCAGCTGATTCTCCGGATCGGCATGGAGGTGGTGCGGCTCGCCGGTGTGGCCGGTTCAACACTTTCGGCTAAACAGCTAGTGCAACGCAACCTATCGAGTGGGGCAGCCTTCGAGAAATTTAAGGAAATTCTGAAAGCTCAGGGCGCCGACGTTTCCTATCTGGATGACACGGGAAAATTGCCTAAAGCCCGTTTCGTGCGGAAATTGCCATCCCCTAAACGTGGCTATGTCCACACGATCAACGCCGGCATGATCGCTCGCGGTGTCCGACTGCTGGCGGAACGTGCGGACGGTACAATGG
>JAIRTQ010000028.1 GCA_031254835.1 Puniceicoccales bacterium
AGGTACCACAATGAATAGTACATACGCGTTAATTCGCACGTCCAAATGGAGCCGGGGAAGTCGTTGCAATTATTGCCCGGACTTGCTTCCCCATGTGGCAGCTCGCATTTCATTAGGGATTTCGGTTGGCCGGGTAAGTCGGTAAAATTCCCCATCTCATCATAGTAAGAGCGCACATCCCAAGTAGATCCGTAATCACCCTGCGCGGCGCAGCTTGTGAATGCGCCATGAATAGTGCACGTTTGGACCATGGCGCAAGGAAGGGTCATCAAGTGCAAGACTGCCTTGGACAACAGCAGCTGAGTCCGGTGCAGGGCCAACTGCTGCGGGAAGGTAAGCGCCCGCCCACACCCATAGCGAATCATGTGACCTTCCCACCCTTTAGAAATGGGAAAACGTCCTACAGTTGTTGCTTCAGGACTTTTTCCATTTATGCCATAAATCGACGTATAACCATCTCCTGTTTGCCCCGTAAAATCAATATTATCATGCAAATAGGTCCGAAGAAACATCTCCTGACTATTAAAGGTGGTGTTTTTCGACAGATCGCCGATAAGTGCATTACGAATTTCACAATTGAAAGTGGGTAATTTGTTGCGTAAATCCATATATTTTTCGACAATCCCACGCCGAGCATTAAGGCTTTTGCTCATTTCCAGCTGGCGAACGTAAGGCTCCTCGATGGCACGAAGAAGTTCGATGGCATTTGCTATGGCCTCAATATCTGGGCCAGCAGTGCTCACATTTCGGGCCTTATTTATATGGGCGGGGTCGTAATCTAGCGTGCCATCTGGGTATTCATTGCGATATTCTAACCCGAACTCTTTACAAACACGATTCCAGAACCATTTAACCAGTATCGCCATCTTCTCCGTATCGTTTTCCCAGAGAAGTCCGATTGGATTTTCTCCAACGTTCCCGTTTTCGTCCAGGATACTTACCTTAATTGAGGACACCAAAGAGACATATTTGTCTTGCGGTCTTCCGTCTCGGCCGGGACGGAAGAGAGCCATGTCCTGACAGGCGTCCTGTAGATAGCTGTCAAGCCCGAACACTCGATCGGAGTAGCTACGCATTACACTCAGGTGATTCTCTTCCGTATATCTGGTAGTAAAATAAGTACTCCAATGTTTCGCGAGAACCCCCCTATCCGTCGAAACCTCGACACGCCAATCCTCAGGATTTTCTCCTTCAATGGTCAACGCGACGGCAGGAGCAACCGCCGCCCCCGCAACAAGGATGCGCAACACATCCTTATCGGCATCTGTTGGAATATGGCTAGTTCCGACGTGATCCCAAACATTGATAAAGCCAGACCCGACCACTTCCGCAATCCACGTCGCTTTCTTTTCCGGGCTCCATTTGGCATTTGGCAGCACGGTAACCGACCATTTGGCCGGCAATCGACCGCGTTCCCGCGATGTATCAATGGCGCTGACTAGGACACCAACGATATCGTCCATCCTCTTCAGTGTTAAACCAGGACCACCCACTGCGACGGCCCCCGGCATCACAAGACTCGCCCTTCCAGCTACATCGCGATTCAATTGAAATTTGGCCGACCTCCCATCCAAATCCGGAGTCAGAGCAGTGATTTGCTGACGGGTTTTCTGGACGGAAGCCTGCAATGTTTCGTTAAAGCTGCCCAAATTTTGTCCAGCGGCGAATACCGTGTCAAATTCCTGAAAATTTGGAACAAAATCTTTATCGACCCGTGCAAGAATAAGCTGCAATTTTGTGCGAAATAGAGCAGCTTCCTGTGCGGAAAAAAATCGTTCCACTTTCCGAAATCCGAAAGACAATAGTGCTATATTATTTGGGTTCACTTTTGGGTTGGCTGCTCCGATGGCAAGGTCGAACTTATTGACTGCCATGGCGCTTAATGGAGCACCCTTATCGTCTCGGCCGAATAGTGTCATTTTTAGGTAACGAACCAGTTCCTGCTCTTTTTCCACTCGCAGGGCTTCGCTGGCGGTAAGCACATCATCTTCAATAAAACCACACAGGTAAGCAAATGTATTGTCGGCTGCTTTTGGGTCTTTAGAAAAGACTTTTTCCAAGAATCTCCACGCATTGCTACCTACGATCCCATTGAGATTACGTCCATTGGGAAGCTCAACTTCCATTACCCGCCGACCGGTCACCGTTTGCGTGTTAGTCAACAGACCTTCATTTGGCAGCAACGCATTCGCCTGCTCTATGTATTTCGCCCGCGCAGCCGCAACCTGTTTTTTCCTCCATTGCACCCGAATATCACTCATTAGTCGCTTGATCTCTTCCTCGACTCCGGGCCGCTCGCTTCGATCCTGCATCGCCTCATAGAGCCGATGGACCAGCGAAAAAGTCGCTAGCTCGCCACTATCGAAAGCACGTTCTTTACCATCAGCATCTACTGCTGCTGCTGCGAGCTCTGATAATTTAGGAACTTCATCCTTAAGCAGCTCCGCTAGTGCCTTTGTCCACGCACTATCCAGCGCCTTTCGGGCAGTTGCGACATTATCGCCAAATTGTTTCGGAGGAGTTAATACGTTTAAGATGTCTTGCACATCCCAAGCCACCTTACTTACATCCACACCCTCTCGGTCGAACCTACAATATTCTCTAGCTATAACGTTATTAAGATTAATATTATTGCCGCCATGCCTAAAAGCAGACACATCTGCGCGGCTGCCATCCTTCTTATAGAGAAGGTAAAATCGGTCTCTTTGCTTGTATAACACAAAGGGACCAGACGCCCAAACTTTATTATCGCCTAAATTTAAACAAGCTGGATTGCTCTGGTATTCCGTAAATAACTTCAACAAGTGAACAAGATTCGAAAATTTGCCGTGATTATCCGCTGCTGCTACTTGTGTAGCAATAGCATCAATCTCTGTAAACAGAACTTTCTTTGCGGTGGAATCAGCTGCCGAATTAGAGAGCTCTTTTGTAAGATCGAGGAGATGACTCGGCGAAGAAAAAACATTACCAGCGTAACCGTTGATTGTGTCTGCCATATGTGGGTGTGGACTATGCCAGATGAGTATAACCTGTCAAGCTTGTTTGCGATTTTCGGAAAAAACAAACAGACGAAATTTTTTCTAGACGTATAAACCGCCAAACTTGCTTGCTGCTAAGTCTTTCGACCAATCTGTCCGCCAGAACTTTAGCAGACATTTCCCAAAATTATTTTCCCCATCGGACCGTTCGTAGAGCCAAATCGATCAATTCTCCCGCCTGCCAAGAGTTCGGCAAAAATTTCAGGAGAAACCTTTTCGCAGATCGAGAAACGACACATGGAAGCAGAAAATTTGGTGGTGAGGGAGGGATTCGAACCCACGAAGAGTAACCTCGACAGATTTACAGTCTGCACCCTTTAGCCACTTGGATACCTCACCGGCTGTGTCACAGCAGACACTGGCGGGATGGACGGGACTCGAACCCGCGACCTTCGGCGTGACAAGCCGACGTTCTAGCCAACTGAACTACCACCCCGGTCCGGTCGACATTTGCTGCCGGCTGGAAGGGCCCTGTCAAGGGAGAAACGGAAAATCATTTGCCCAAATTCATACCGCTACCGGTGCGGCGATGGCCCCGTGCGGCTCATAGCCGATGAGCTCAAAGTCCTCGTAGCAAAATTCGTCGATGGATTGGCCCCGCCGAGCAATGCGCAGCTGGGGAAGCGAATGCGGCTGGCGTCGCAGCTGCTTGGTGACCTGCTCAAGATGGCTATTGTAAATATGGCAATCGCCTAGCGTGTGGATGAACTCGCGTGGCCGCAGATCGCACACTTGCGCCACCATATGGGTCAACAGCGAGTAGCTGGCGATGTTGAAGGGAACTCCTAGGAAGAGGTCGGCACTGCGCTGATAGAGCTGACAGCGAAGCTCTTTAGATGGGGATACGTGAAACTGAAAGAAGCAATGGCAGGGCGGCAGCGCCATCCGGTCGATCTCGCCCACGTTCCAGGCGGAAACGATATGGCGTCGGCTGTGCGGATTTTCTTTAATCTCGCGGATTAGCCTGGCGATCTGGTCCCGTTCCTCGCCATTGGCCATCCCCCAGCTCCGCCACTGTTTGCCATAGACGGGTCCCAGTTCGCCATCGCCGTCAGCCCACTCGTTCCAGATGCGCACGCCGTTTTCTTGCAGGTAGCGCACGTTCGTAGAGCCCTTCAAAAACCACAGCAGCTCGTAGGCAACGGAGCGAAAATGCACCTTTTTTGTGGTTAGCAGGGGAAACCCTGCGGAAAGGTCGAAACGCAGCTGAGCGCCAAATAGGCTCCTCGTTCCCACGCCCGTGCGATCCACGCATTCCTCGCCCCGCGCCAACACATCCGCCAGCAGCGCCAAATAGCTCTTCACGGGAGAACGCTATGCGAACTGACGAGGCAAATCCAGAACTATCGCGGCCGCCGTCGACGTCGAAGGCGTCGATGATAGCCAATCAAGGCTAAGTAAAAAGGATATATTAAATTTGCACCAGTAATAAGTGATGCACAACGAGAACTATTTCGCAAATTCAACATCGTCCCCATCGAAAGGGAAACTAAATCGCTAATCCCCAAGGAAAAGAAATGTAATGTAGCCTAGGCGATTAGCATTGCGCGCGGAAAATCCAGCTACTCGGATGAAGCTGTCGTAGAAGTTTGGCTTCGAGACGCGTATAGGAAAAAGAATTCTATAAATTTTTCAGCAAACCTTCAACAGGCTTGACTATACTGCCTTCGGGCGTCTCGCCGGCGCCCTCCGAATCTTCAGGGCGAGAGGAAAATTTCCCTGCCGCCTTGACTTCGACGCCATTTCGGAAAAACTTGCTGGGGATCTGACTATGGCAGAAAAATTTGTGTATGAATTCGGCGCCCGAACGGACGGGGACGCGAAGATGAAGGAGCTGCTGGGCGGCAAGGGGGCAAATTTGGCCGAGATGGCGCGCATAGGCCTTCCCGTCCCGCCCGGATTCACCATCACGACGGCCGTCTGTGCGGCTTTTACGGCCAAAGGCGGGCTGCCAGAAGAAGTAGATGCGCAAAAAAATGCCGCGCTGGCCAACGTGGAGAAGCAGGTGGGGCGCCGCTTCGGCGACGCAAAGGACCCGCTGCTGTTCTCGGTTCGTTCCGGCGCCCGAGAGTCCATGCCGGGCATGATGGACACAATCCTTAATTTGGGGCTAAACGACGAAACGGTCCTGGGATTGGCCGCCGCCACCAACAATCCCCGCTTCGCCTACGACTCCTACCGCCGCTTCATTCAAATGTACGGCGACGTAGTACTAGAGGTACATGCCGAGGACGAGCACTCCCACGACCCCTTCGAAGAAATTTTATCCGCCGTCAAGAGGTCCTCGGGCGTTCAATTCGATAATCAGCTCAGCGAAGCAAACTTAAGAGACATCATCGAACGCTACAAGGAGCTGATTCAAAAGGTCACGGGCCGTTCTTTCCCTCAGGACGTCCATCAGCAGCTGCTCGGCGCCATCGGGGCGGTATTCAAGTCCTGGAACAACCAGCGGGCCATCCTCTATCGACGCAAGTACGGCATTCCGGGCGAGTGGGGCACGGCGGTCAACGTGCAGTCCATGGTCTTCGGCAACATGGGACCTGATTCGGCTACCGGCGTGGCATTTACGCGGGATCCGGCCAGCGGCGAGAACGTTTTTTACGGCGAATACCTCATCGACGCCCAGGGGGAAGACGTGGTGGCCGGCATTCGCACGCCCAACCCAATCCGGCAGATGGAAAAGGACATGCCCGCCGTCTATGGGGAGCTGGTGGCCATGCGGAAGAAGTTAGAATCTCACTTCCATGACATGCAGGATTTCGAATTTACCGTGCAGCAGAACAAGTTGTACATGCTGCAGACCCGCAACGGGAAGCGGACCGGATTCGCCGCAATGCGCATCGCCCTCGAGATGGAACGGGATGGACTCATCGACCAGAAAACCGCCATCGGCCGCATCCCGGCCGACTCCATCACCACCTTGCTGGCGCCCATCTTTGACGGGAAAGAGCAGGCCAAGGCCAAAGTCATCGGTAAGGGGTTGCCGGCAGGACCGGGGGCCGCCTCCGGGAAGGTCTGCTTTTCCGCCGCCAAGGCCGAAGAGCTGCACCGGTGCGGGGAAAAGGCCCTTCTCTGCCGGGCAGAGACTTCGCCGGAGGACATCCGCGGCATGCTGGCTTCTGAGGGAATTCTCACCAGCCGCGGCGGCGTAAGTTCGCACGCGGCACTGGTGGCGAGGCAGATGGGAAAGGTCTGCGTAGTGGGTGCGGCGACATTGGAGATCGACTACGGCAGCCGCTCCATGCGGGCCGGCGCGGTCACGGTCAAGGAGGGCGATGAGATCTCCATCGATGGCACAAGAGGGGAGGTCTACCTGGGCTCCCTGGCCACGGTGCCATCGGAGATAAATCAGGTATTGGAAGGGACTTTACCCGCCGAGAAAAGCGCCATCTACGGCATGTTCGCTAGGCTCATGGAATGGTGCGACGGGTGCCGAAAATTGAAAGTCTACCTCAACGCCGACTCCCCACAACAGGCAAAGGCCGGACTGCGCTACGGCGGCGAGGGGGTCGGGCTTATCCGTACGGAACACATGTTCTTCGAGGGCGGCCGCATCGACTTTATGCGGGAGATGATCCTGGCGGAGACGGCGGCGGAGCGGGAGAAGGCCCTCGCCAAATTGCTGCCGATGCAGCGGGAGGACTTTATCGGCATCTTCACCGCCATGGAGGGCCTGCCGGTCAACATCCGCTTCCTGGATCCGCCCCTCCACGAGTTCGTTCCGCACGACGAGGATACCCAGCGGGCTCTGGGAAAGAAGTTTAATATTCCTTTCGAGCGGATCCGGGCCCGGGTAGAGGCGTTGAAGGAATTTAATCCCATGCTGGGCCACCGGGGCTGCCGGCTGGGCATTTCCTACCCGGAAGTGAGCCGCATGCAGGCCCGGGCCGTCTTTGAAGCGGTCGTGCACTGCAAAAAGCAGAACATTGCCGTCCACCCGGAGATCATGATTCCGCTGATAGGATTCGTGAAAGAGCTGCGTCACCAGGCGGATATCGTCCAGGAGGCGGCGAGGGCGGTGCGGGAAGAATCGGGCGTGCAGTTCGACTACCTGCTGGGCACGATGTTAGAATTGCCGCGGGCCTGCCTGCGGGCCGGGGAAATCGCGGAAATCGCTCAGTTCTGCAGCTTCGGATCCAATGATCTGACCCAGACCGCACTCGGCATGAGCCGCGACGACATGGGCAGCTTTCTGGACCGCTACAATGAGCTGGAAATTTTCACGCAGAATCCTTTCGCCACCATCGACATGGAGGGCGTTGGGGAGCTGATGAAAATTGCCGTCGAAAGGGCGCGGAAAACGCGCCCGGGCATTGTTCTGGGCATCTGCGGCGAACACGGCGGCGAGCCGCTGTCGGTAAAATTCGCCCACGCCATCGGCCTCACCTACGTGAGCTGCTCGCCGAACCGGGTCCCCGTGGCCAAGCTGGCCGCCGCTCAGGCGGCGCTGACATAGAGGCCATCAAGGCCCTTAACGGCAATTATCGAGTCGCAACAGTCCCGGTATGGTACTCTGCCCACCGGGCGTGACCGTCCGTGCAAAAGATAGCACCGCCCGCCATCTCTACCGCAGAGGCAAAATCTTCTTTATTGAGTGACGATTGATTGGCATAGCCAGTTGACTCATTACTATATACTGATCCGTTACTCTTGAGCAAAATTCTGGCGTACTGCCCGTTTTCATAGCGAATCAACGCTATGTCGCGGCGGTAAAGTTTCGCCAACGATGCAAGCTCGGGAATTTTTAATTTTTCCCCGAAGTTAGCCAATTCTCGCGCCCTAGTAGGGTTAATATAGTCGCCGGAGACTGGCGTATCGGCTGCAATGGCAACTTCGACAGTTTCCTGTGTTATGAGTTCAAATTCATCAGATGCCGCTGAACTGGATCCATCTTCAGGAGCAGCTTCAGGAGAAGGATCGGGATGTGCCGCTTCTGGCTCCTGTCCATACCCCAGCGCAATAAGATGGCGTGAAAGGTCAGCAAATTCACGCATTAGACGATATTTTTCCTTATTGCTAGTCGTACCCCTATATCTTCCCTTTTCGATGGCGCAGAACAAACTTGAAAGCATACAGTTGCCTTCTCCTGGTATTTTTATCACCTTCCATTTTCCCGAATGCATTCCTTGGCATAGTTCATTTTTGGCGTCATTTAGCGCTCTCGTATGCCCGCTATGCTCGCTAAAAT
>JAIRTQ010000029.1 GCA_031254835.1 Puniceicoccales bacterium
GGGCAAAAACTCTGCCGGACGCGAATGATGTATTAGCGGTCACGTGCGGAGACGTCGTAAATGCCATAGACTCTATTATTAATAGCTCGCATATGTCGGCGATCAGGTGGGATGGCACCATTAAACTTGCAAAGGGTTGTGCCCCGTTGGTTGAACTTATGTGGGGTGTGCCATGCCCGAACTTTTCTGACCTTCCCTAGCTTGTTTTTGCGACGACCAATATAGCCGCTTGTTTTAATCCCGTTACTAACCTTAGCGGCTGCGGAAGCCTACATCGGTTTGTTTCGAAGTTGAATGAGGCATTTGGATTTGAAGACCTGTTCGAGATAGACGCTACGGCAGCGCCTTCAGGCGAAGATGACGTGAGAGAACTTAGCAGGGGAATTATCCTGCTGGCGAAGTATGGCAAGGCCGTTGCCAAAGAGCGGGAAAGAAAGTGTGAGCATGCAAATGCATTCAGTGCCTATTGCCAATCCATTGTCGGGACGGACTTCAAAAATATTTTTAATATCATGCGAATCCGCATACCTTTTGAAGGACTTTTTGACGGCGTTTCAAGATGTCAACCCCGCGGGAAAAGGACTGAAGCTGCGGGAAGCTCTCAGTGCAGCCGACTGCTTTATTGTAAAGGATAGTGATACGAAGGATCCTTGCGATGACTACACTGCGGAATGCGTCATCGAGGAAGTCGCTTCCGCTGTCGCTGAATCGGCTCAGAGGTGGGGACTGTCGGCAGTGGCGACAGGAAGCGCACTCGACAAACACGATCTCTGTCTCTACAGAGAGAGAAACGGCGCAGCAAATTGCAAAAAATACAACCTATGCGGATGTTAGTTATCTACTTAAGACGTACTGCGGCTTTGATCTTAATAATAACAGCTGATATTTTGCTGTGATAGCGGATTTACCTTACGAAATAGTGGAGGAAAATCTCGAAAAGATTCAGAACGTCATAAATGCAGCACACGAGGCCTACGTTGCTGCGCTCGATGCGGTTGTCATTGGTCTCAATGAATCAAAATTCGAGCTCCAGGATACCGCGCTTAATGAAATAGACAATGGGCGATTTTCCATGCCGCTAGCCGATGCCTGCGCGGCCATTGCCAAAGGAACCCGCCCCACAGACGCCTCCGATGCCGATCTTGCGAATGCATGCGACGACTGGAAAGATGCGTATGCCGCGTGGGAGAAGGCACAAAATGCCACCGCCGCAGCCAAGAGAAAGCTGGATGAACTAGTCCTTATGCGTCGCAAGATGGAAGGTACGGCGACGCCAGCCGGACGCTAGCAGCTAAACTTTTTAGTTGTGCTGCCGAGTCGGAGTGAGTCCCGCAGGGTCGCCCGCGGGCCACAGCGGACTGGAAAATTTTCTCGCCAAATAATGCCGGCGGATTGAACTCAACTGGCTACGTTAACGCTATGGCAAAGGAATTGGGACGGGAAGCATTGATTACGCCGCTATTTGCCGGTCTCTTTTTTGTGCAATTTTTGTCTTTTTTGAGCTTTCAAATGTTGCACTACACGTTCTCGCTCTACGTTGCAGAGCTGGGCGGAGGAAATCGCTCCGTTGGCCTGGCAGCGGGCTGTCTGACATTTGCCATGCTTTGCACCCGCCCCCTTGCCGGTCTGCTGCTGGACAGGGGCAGTCGACGAGCGGTGCTGCTCATCTCGCAATTTTGCCTCATCGCCGTAATTCTTTCCTACCGGTCCGTCCGGACGATCTCTCTGCTGATCGCCGTCCGCTTTTTGCACGGCTTTTTTTGGGCATTTGCAGCGACTTCCGTCACCACCGTCGTGGCGGACATCATCCCTCGCAGCCGCATGGGGGAGGGCATAGGAATCTTCACCCTGGCCATCGGCATTGCCATGGCCGTAGCTCCTGGAATCGGCTTTTCAACGGTTTCTCGCGGTGGATTTCTCGACCTCTTTCGACTTTGCGCCATTTCCTCCTTCGCCGCACTGACGCTTTCTTTTTTTTTGTGCGGCAAATTCCGCCAAGGGAACCGAAATGCGTCGCAGGATTCCGAGAAGGCCGGGCCCTTTCTGGGAGCTGCCGTCCCGGCCGGCCTGCTTATCGGATCCGTGGCAATCGTATCTTCTTCCATTTCTTCATTTTTGCCTCTCTACGTGTCACAGCTGGGCGCGCCTTCCGCAATTCCCTTCTTTTCGCTTTCCGCCGGCCTGCTCCTCCTTTCCCGTCCCGTCGCCGGCAAACTCGTGGACCGCCATTCGGCCCGCGCGGTCCTGAGCCCGGCACTGTTCTTGCTTTCCGTGGTTTGCGTTCTGCTGGCCGTTGCTCCCTTTCCCGGCTGGATGTATCTTTCCGCCGCCGCCCACGGCATCTCCTTCGGCGCCCTCATGGGCGGTCTGCAGACCATGGCCCTCCTGAGTGCCAGCAGTAGCCGCTACGGGGCCGCGACGGCCACCTTCTTTTTTGGCTTCGACATTGGCAATGGGCTGGGGCCGCTGTTGGCCGGTTCCATTGCGGACCTCGTCGGCTACCGGGGTGCCTACGGCGCCTTTTCCGGGATTCCCATCCTGGCCATCGCCCTTTTGGGGCTGTCCGGCGCGCTGCGGAAACGTCGCCGTTGCCCTAGATGAAGGCATTCGCCGTCAATTTCTTCCTTTTTTGCGAACATTTCCAGATGTCGCCGGGCCGTTTTCTGCCCAGAGCTTTGTCCGTCTCAGCCCGGCCAAAATGCGCTCCGGCGCAAATACATGCGCCGCAACTATATAGCATTTTTTGCTTGCGCCGGGAGGCGTCGAAACTTCGCTGCCCCCATGAGGGGAAAGTCCGCGCCGAAGAAAGTGGTGGGCGCATCGCAGATCGATCGGGCCTACCGCAGCTGGCGCATACGCCTCCTCTACACGCTCATTATTGGCTACGCGGCCTTTTATCTGGTCCGGCAGAATATGCAGATTGCAGTCCCTCTCATACTCAAAGATTTTGGCTGCACGTGGACTCAGATCGGCTGGGTGTTTAGCGCCTTTCCGTTGGTCTATGGGGTGGGGAAATTTGTCAGCGGGGCCATCTGCGACCGGGTTAACGTGCGCTACTACATGTCCGTCGGCCTCCTGTTAGCGGCGCTCTGCAGCGTGCTAATCGGCCTGGCGCCATCCATCGCCGGGGCCTGCGGCGGATTGTTCCGCGTGGCCATCAGCCCTTTGCTCCTCATCGCGGTGTTTTACTCTTTTAACGGCCTTTTTCAGTCAACCGGCTGGCCTCCCGTCGCCCGTCTAATGACCAATTGGTTTGCCCCTAATCGCTTAGGAACCTACTGGGGCATCGTCAACGCGTCCCACCAGATCGGAAGCGGGATCATTCTAATCGGCGGCACGTGGCTGGGTCAGCGCTTTGGCTGGCGTTCCATTTTTTTTGTGCCGGCCGCCGTCTGTGCCGTCATTTCCCTCTTTCTGTTGAAAAATCTCTGCGACACGCCGGAGTCGGAGGGCCTGCCGCCCCTGGAGGTCTACGAAAATTTTAAACCCAGCTGGGAAACGGGGAAGGAGGAGGGCCCACGCATTTCGCTAGGGGAAATCTTCCTGCGGCACATTCTGCCCAACCGGGCCCTTTGGCTTGTTTGTATGGCAAATTTTTTTCTCTACGTGGTGCGAATGGGTTTCTTCAATTGGGCGCCCACTTTCCTGCAGGAGGCCCGCGGCTCGTCCCCCATCGGCTCTAGCTTCCAGTCGGCTTTTTTTGAAATTTCTGGCATTTTTGCCGGCATTTTTGCCGGCTACGTTTCCGACCGCTGGGCCGGCGGCCGCCGCAACGCCGTCTGTGCAATTTTCGTGGCCCTACTGATTCTGTCCCTGCTCCTTTTCTGGGCCGCACCTAGCGGAAAACCGCTCATCGACAGCATTCTCCTGATCGTAATCGGCTTTTTTGTCTATGGGCCACAGAGCTTGGCCGGTATTGCCGGAGCCGAGTTCGGTTCCGGACGGGCAGCGGCGACAGCCAACGGCCTCACCGGCTTTTTTGGCTACATGGGGGCCGTTTTTTCCGGATTCGGCGTCGGTTTTATCATCGACCACTTCGGCTGGAATCAGG
>JAIRTQ010000038.1 GCA_031254835.1 Puniceicoccales bacterium
GGACAGGCAGCGGAATCAAAGGCGGTTTAAATAAAAAACAATGTAAGACGGTCGATAGTCATCTAGTAAATATGCCAGTTGCAAAACTCAAGCCTCCAAATTCAACGCAAATAGACCGGCAGCAATGATCGCTTGAACCGTTTCCAATGCTCGAAATCGCGAAAAGCTATCGCCAACGAATCGTTTCAATTTGCCTATGCCATGCTCCACTAAGTTTCTCCGTCGGAGGAGGCTTTGAAGATCTCTTCCTCCGTATTCTGTCGCGCATGTTCCTGCGTGCGCGTGCGACAAACCGCAAACCACTCTTGGCGAGCCGTTTTTTAATTTCGAGGGAGCAATAGCCCCTGTCGCTCAGCCACCGCCAATTCCATCGCCCTCTACTCCTATGGCTACGGCACAATCCACGACGGCGCCAGCTGCGTCTTCGGCTCCCCTAGCAGCACCTCCCACGCTAGCTCAGCAATCTCCTGCGGTGCAGCCGCAAATCCCACCGCCACAGGCTGCCCCTATCGCTCCGGTTCCGCCGTCCACGACGGCGGAACCTCTTCAAGGCGTGCGAGAATTTTTTCAGGGCGTGGGGACAAAAATTCGCAATTTTTTTTCTTAGGGTCGGTACTTGGCGGAGTGTCGCTGTTCCCAAAGATTGTCCCTTTAGTCGTTTGTGCCCGTTGGTAGTGCGCGGCAAGTTTTGGACTTAACCTTTTCATCGCCGACAAAATTTCTCCCTGCATCGGCACAGGAACCGAGGAAATATAAGCTGAAAACGCCTCCAGCCCATCCTTTTCTCCGAGGGAGGCAATAATCTTCAGCACATGCTTCTCGAATTGAGATTTTAGCATTTTCCGTGCCCGCCCGAGCCGGGCCGGATCCTCTTCGGAGGAAAGAATTTTTCGCTGCACCTGAGCCGCATCCAGTACCCAACGCTTTCGGAATGTCGGTTCGGTTTTCATCCGCGCGCCTAGCCCTCGGTAGCCCATAATTTTTCCGCCAACTAGGGAAGAAACCGCGTAGGTGCGGGAATTTTTCAGCGCGAACCAGAAAAACAAATTGTCCTCGTGCTTTACGATGTGGCTCGCTTCCGAAAACGGCCCAAGACCCTCCGCCATTTTTCGCAGACAGCTGGCACGCCAGAGCTTGCTCCAACAGTCGGGCGAGATTCGACCCATGGTCACCTGTTCTATTAGCTCATCGCTATCCCGCACGCCGTCCGTTTCCTTCAGACTCATTTTCCACCAGCAAAATCGAGTTTCTTCCCCTTTTGGGTTAAAAAATTTCACACTATAGAGGACGATGTCGGCACCTGTTGCATTTGCTTTAGCCAGAACTTTTTCCGCAATATCGGGATAGAGCTCGTCGTCAGAATCGAGCCAAAGGATAAAGTCTCCCTTCGCTGCGAGGATGGCCCGCATGCGGCTGTAGTGGGTCCCCCGATTGATCCCGTTTTCGAGAACGGTAATGCGCGGATCTTTAGCAGCATAGGAACGCAAAATAGCCAAAGATCCATCCCTAGAGCCGTCATCCACGCAAATCACCTCAATGTTTTGCAGCGTTTGAGTGAGGGCGCTGTCTAGTGCAGCCGCCAGGTAGGGCTCCCCGCCGTAGACCGGCATGCATATGGAAACCTGCGGCGGACACGCACCCCCCCCCTGATCCGCCACTGTGCCGTCTTCGGAGGCAAAAACGGAAAAATAGGACGCCAACGCGATGGCGGACACGATAGCCTTGCCCAGACGCATGACTCAGTTTTGCATCTTCGTGTTTTAAACGCAATGCAAATTCGCCTAAAATGCGCCACTCTCCACTAAGATTGCTCCAGCAGCACAATATTTTCGATGTGCTGCGTTTGCGGGAAGAGGTCTAGTGGCTGCACAGTCCAAATCGCGTAGCCGTTGCTAAGCAGGGGTCGCAGGTCTCGCACTTGGGCCTCCGGCCCGCATGAGACATAGACAATGCGGCGTGGACGAAAGCGGAGCAGCTGATCAATGAAGGCACGGCCACAGCCGCTGCGGGGCGGATCCAGCAGTAGGGCCGTGCGATTGGCGGGAAAGTTCACGGCGGCAAAGATATCTTCGGCCGTACCGGCCAAAAATTGGCTGTTTTTCACCCCTTGAATGGTGCCGTTGAGGCGGGCCAGCCGAACGGATTCGCGGCAAATTTCGATGCCGGCCACTTCTTGGAAATGGTCCGCCAGGGAAAGCGAAAATAGGCCAACGCCGCAGTAGGCATCAACGAGAAAGTCAATTCCCGGCGCGGTGGCCATGGACCGTACGCAGCCGAGAAGATCAGGCAAAATGGCGCTATTGTTTTGAAAAAACTCTCCCGCGATGAAGTGAAAAATTTTTTCACGGACCGTCTCCCGAACCAGCGCGCGAGGATCTTCGACGACGCCATTGTCCGTCCTACGCAGCAGGGCCGTCCCGCCCCGCCGAGTCGCCATGGAGCGGATCCTTTTGCGACAGGCGGGCAGTGCCAAATTAATTTCTTCCGCCGCGATGGGACATTGTGGCACATCGACGATCCGCCGTCCTCCTTCTGCCGCCAAAAAGCCGATCGGCTCCTCTCCACTGCCTCGAATGCGGCCGTAATGGGGCGTTAATTTTGTGCGGTAGCCGTAGGTCAATGGCGAGGGCACCGTCGGAAGTAGGACCTTGGGCTCCAAGGAGAATTCCGCAAAAAGTTCCCCGATCCGTCGCAGCTTCAGGGCCAGTTGGTCCCCGTAGGCCATGTGCTGGTACTGGCAGCCGCCGCAGCGCGGGAAAAGCGGGCAGCGCGGTTCTACATTGGCAAAATCCTCTTCCACAAACTTCCTGCGCCGTTGATCGGCTAGGCCATCTTTCGCTCAAGGCAACTTTTTCTTTGGCGCAGTGGAAGGCTCGCACGCCATCTCTGCCGTGACTGAAAAATTTCACTATGCCTATCTAATTGACCGCTGCCGCAATTCAAAGGTGAAGAGATAATGGACAATACGAAAGCAAAAAAGGATATTCTCATTATCGACGACGACTGCTCTTTTGCGGAAGAACTCGCACGGCACGTACGTATGACAAGATTCTCCGCGCAAACGGCACAGGATGCGGATGCGGCCGAGCTAGCCCTCCGCAGGCGAGCTCCCATTTTTCTTTTCCTAAATGTATCCCTGCATGGCCATTCGAGCATCGAATTTCTCGAACTGCTATGGCGAACCGGACGCCGCATACCGACGCTTTTTATTGCGAATCGCTATTCACAGGAAGATCCGGTCCGGGCTCTCCGCCTGGGCGATGATTTTCAAAGAAAGCCGTTGGCGGTGCGAGAGTTGCTGGCCCGCATGGAAGCCATCCTGCGGCGGTCGGGGATGATCCGCGGTGGACGCATAGCCGAAAATCTTGCTCTCCGGGGCGAGCCATTTTCTTTTTGCGGCGCAACAATTTACCCAAACGAACTGCGGGCCATTTTCCCGGATGGTAGCGGAGAACGGTTCGGCCGACTGGAACTCGGACTTTTGGCCGCCTTCGCCGAAAATCGTGGAAAAATCCTTTCCCGCCAGGAGCTCATTCAAACGGTGTGGGGCCCACAGGCGGACGGCCGAAGTCGCTCTCTGGATCAGCAGATACGGCACATTCGGAAGGTGTTTCGCGCCAAAAACTGCACGACCATCGGTCAACTCTGCGCCATCCGCGGCATCGGCTATCTCTACGGTCCTCTGCGGCAAGGGCGCCCTTGAGCGTCCGCAATCGTCTGGTAAATCAGCTACAGCTCCCGTGTCGAACTCTTGCGGCTAAAAGTAGCTGGTCGTAGGCCAATTGTGGATTTCCTGCGCCAAAAATGGCCTTGCCGGCGATGAGAAAGTCGGCGCCGGCGGCGACGAGCTGCGGAGCATTTTCCGCGGAAACGCCGCCGTCCACGGCGATGTCGTAGGATAGGCCATTCCTACGGCGGTAGTTGGCAGCGGCGTGAATTTTTTCATCGATGGCAGAGATGGGCCGCTGGCCACAAAAGCCGGGGTGCACGCCCATGACCGTCAGGAGCGAAAAGTGCTCCAGCAGAGGAATACAGCTGACAAACGCGGTTTCCGGGTTAAGGTAAAGAGCGCTGGCTAGGCCATTTCGAGATAATTCCTGCGCCAAATGGGCAATGTCGTCATCGCACTCGAAATGGAAGCTGATCAACTGCGCACCGGCATCGGCGAAATTTTTCCAAAAACGACTGGGGCGACGGACCATAAGGTGTACTTCAAAGAGAGGAACAGGCAGCTTTTCTCGGACCAATGCATGTTTCAGATCGTGCAAGGATTGGGGACAAAATCCTAGATTAGGAACGAAATATCCGTCCATTCCATCGAAATGGAGCCGAGGAACGCGGCAGGCGGAGAGCAGCGGGCGCAGGACAGACAGCAGGCCGGACCGATCACAGGCCAGCAGGGACGGCACGACTGTCAGATTTACCATGAATTGGCGACGAGGCTACGAATTTCGCGGGCCAGGGCGGCGGCCAATGCCGGCAGGGCCTGGCCATCGTATGTGGTTTGGCCGGATGGAACGTCGACGAATGCGCGGACGGGTCTGTCCCCAATGAGGATAGCCCCAGTTCGTCGATTCCGCACGGCGCAGAGGGCCTTTATGGTAATGCGTTGTCCACCACCGCCGTCGGCACCGATCAACGAGGACCCCCGCTCCACGGAAATAATGCGCACGGTCAGCTCCCCATCGGCGCTGTCACAGTCGGCAAGGCGCAGGTCGGGAATCTGTTGAATCTCTTGCCGCAGCTGCTGCCAAAGAGTTCCTCGCAAATTCGGGCCGTCGACACAGCTCTCCACGGGAGCAACGAAAATGGTCGAAATCGGAGGCCGGGAGCAGGTCCCCAGCCGATAGTGGACGCAGCCGCCGGCGCAGAGCAAAAGGAGCAGAAGAATGGGGCGGGGATTCCTCATGGTTCCAATTCCCGAAAAATAAGGGCGACGTTGTGTCCGCCAAAACCCAAATTGTCGCTCAAAGCCACGCGCACCTTTTTCTCGCGCATTTTGTTAGCAGTGTAGTCCAAATCGCAGGCCGGATCGGGAAATTCGTAGTTAATGGTTGGCGGAATTTTTCCAGTCGTGATGGCCTTGGCGCAGACCGCCGCCTCGAAGGCGCCCGCCGCACCCAGCATATGGCCCGTTGCTCCTTTTATAGAGCTGATTGTGAGTTCTTTCGCCCGTTTGCCGAAAACCAATTTGTAGGCGTTGGTTTCGCAAAGATCGTTGTAGGACGTCGAGGTGCCGTGCGCGTTGACGTAGTCCACCTCTTCCGGCGCAACCTGCGCTTCTTTCAGCGCATTGCAAAGGACAACGGCCAGCTTTTCTCCGCTCAAATCTGGCGCCGTGATGTGACTGGCATCGCAGCCGGCCGAGTAGGCAACCAATTCGCAATAGATACGAGCACCGCGCGATAGGGCATTTTCCAGCGTCTCTAGGACCAGCACGCCGGCGCCTTCGCCCATCACAAAGCCATTTCGCTTGCGGTCGAACGGCCGGCTCGCACGGGCGGGGTCGTCGTTGTAGCCGGTGGCCATGGCCCGCATGGCGCAAAAAGCGGCGAAGCCGAACGCATTTATTCCTCCCTCGGTCCCGCCGGAAAAAATAATGTCCGCCTTGCCCAGCTGCAAAAAATGATAGGCCTCGCCAATGGCATGAGCTCCTGTAGTGCAAGCACTTACGGCGGCGAAGTTCGGCCCATGGACGCCAAATTCGATGGCGACAATGCCACTGGCCATGTCGGGAATGAGGGCGGGAATTGTGAAGGGCGATACCATCCGCGGGTTTCCGCCATGGAGTACCTTAGATTGGTTTTCGATGGTTTGTAGCCCACCCACGCCGGAGCCGATGAGCACGCCCACCCGGTTCCGGTCGCAGCGATCCAGGTCCACCGCGCCGTCGGCGCAGGCCATCCGCGCGGCCGCTACCGCGTAGTGCGTGAACGGATCATTGCGGCGGACTTCTTTCGGATCGAGATAGTCGGTGGGATTGAATCCTTTTAGCTCGCCGGCGACTCGACACGGAAACCGCTCGATTCCCTCTATCTTCGTGACCAATCCCACACCGCAGGAGCCCGCCAGAAGGGCCTCCCAGGAGGCCTCAAAATTCAAGGCAAGCGGGCTAATGGCACCCAAACCGGTTACAACAACCCGATGGAGGTGGGTCTTGGCCATAGGGAGGGTGCGGTTCTGCGTGGGCTTGGCCTAGGAAACCTTCGCCACGATGTAGTCGACCACGTCTTTCACCGTGTGCAATTTTTCAGCGTCCGCTTCGGGAATCTCTCCAGAAATCTCTCCCTTAAACGCGGATTCAAACGCCATCACCAGCTCTACCAGATCTAAGGAGTCTGCCCCAAGGTCCTCCAAAAAGGAACTCGACTCCTTTAGCTGATCTGCGCTGACGTTCAACTGCTTAACGACGATATCCCTAACCTTCGCCTCAATGGCATTCCTATCCATGTCTCGAAGGCAAGGCATCCTTGCCGGCCCTCTCTGTCAACTTTTTTTGAAAACTTATCCGAAAAACTCCAACGCCACCCATACTTACGTAGAATGGCGTCATTGGCCGGCCTCCTCGCCCGACTCTCGCAGGGCCAAGGAAAGCAGCAGGCCGATGGCCATGGCGACGGGCAGGACAAGAAATGCGGACCTAAAATGGGTGAGGGAATAGTTGGAAGTCGTTCCGGTATGAGTACCTGCGAAGAAATCCAAAAGAAGCCCCACCATCGGCTGCATGACACCGCCGATGAGCATGATGGCCATATTCACGACGGCGATGGCCGTCCCGCGGACCTCCCGCGCATTGTGCTCACCGCTGACAGTGAAACAAATAACCTGAGGGCTGGAAAAGATGCCAAGGAGAAACAGAAAAAATCCCAGAAGGGGGAGAGGCAAATGGGAAGGACTGAGGATGAGTAAGAGGAGCAGCATCGCTATCAGGCAACTACCTACTAGAAAGGGCTTTCTCCGTCCCACAAAATCGGAAAGGCTTCCCACCACAGGACTGCCCACGAGCCAGCCCAGATACAGCATGCCGTTGGCCGTGGCCGCCTGAACCGCCGTCGCGCCGGTGAGCAGCTCGATGTAGTGGACTCCCCAAAAATCGGCAAAGACGGTGAGCGGAAGAAACAGAGCGCAGGCAACGCAGCCGGCCAGCCAGGTCTGCGGATTGCGAAGGACGGAGCCAAGGGAGAGAAAAAAATGCCGTCCTCGCCGGCCACCGGCCGAACCGGCGGAGCGCTGCGCCGTCCCTTCCGGCTCCGGCGGCAGCCAAAACCGCAGCAGCACTGCGACGACGATGCCGATCGCTCCCGCTAGGAGCCAACTGCCCCGCCAGCCAAAGTAACGCAGCATCCCGGTTACCGGAACCTGACCCAGAATGGCGCCGCCCATGCCCAATGCGGTTGTTAAGCCAGACAGGAAAGCCCACCGGCCCCGCGGGAACCAGATGGAAGCCACGTACATAGTACCGATGAAAGCAAAGGCGGAGCCGGCCCCCATCAGCACGCGGCCCACGGCAAACGTGCCCACGCCGCCGCCGGGCAATGCGGCAAAAAAGCAGCCGATAAGCACCAACAGCGAAGCGGCATAGAACGGTTTCCGGTAGCCAAAACGGTCATAGATAGGCCCCACGGCAATTTGCAGCGGGCCATAGACCACGTAGTAGAGTCCTGAGGCAAAGCCAATGGCAGAGGCGCTGGCGTCAAAGGCCTTCCGCAGATCGGACTCCATCACGCAAGGGGCAACCCGCACAAAATATTCGTAAAAATAAAAAATTGCAGCCGCAAGCCAGGCCAACCATGCCGTTCCGCCATTTTTTATTTGGTTCCGTGCGGTCACGGCCGGTCTTCTGCCGTTTCTCGAAATTTTGTCAATCTATCTATTCCCCAGGACTCCACATCGCGTTGGGCAGTGGCTTTCGTTTTGACCTCCGGCGTTGCATGTGATGAAAAATTTGCTCGCACCTTCCACGGCAGTCCATTCTTGCGGTGAAATTTTTTTTGGTTGGAGTCGTCGTGTGATTCAAAGAACGATAGAGCGCAAGGTGGGGGTACGCGGCCGGGGCGTGCATACGGGGCAGGACGTGACCGTACGGATCGGTCCCGGGGAAGAAAACTCCGGCATCATTTTTCGCCGCACGGACCTGTTGGGCCAGCCGATCCTGCGGCCGGATATCGGGACCGTAGGCGATTTGGTCCGCTGCACCACTTTAACCAGTGGCAACGTGCGCATCCACACGGTTGAACACCTCCTCTCCGCCATTTCTGGTCTTGGGATCGATAATATCGCCGTAGAAATTGACGGCGAAGAACCTCCAATTTTAGACGGATCTGCCAAAGAGTATGCCAATCTCCTTCAACAGGCCGGCATCGTGGAACAGGGTGCCGAGCGGCGGGAATTCGCTCTTGCCCAACCGCTCTGCGTTTCCGAGGGCAAACGCACCATCATCGCCGTTCCTCACGACGGTCTCCGCATCACCTGCACCTCAGCCGATGATCGAGACCTGCACACGCAGCACCTCTCCATCGATGTCACACCCGAAAATTATTTTTCTCAAATTGCTCCTGCTCGGACGTTTACAACGTATGAGGACATTGAACCGCTCCTCAAAATGGGCAAAATCCGCGGCGGCAGTCTGGATTCCGCCATTGTCATAAAAGGGGACAAAATTCTCTCCAAGGAGCCGCTACGATTTCGCGATGAATTCGTGCGCCACAAAATTTTAGACCTTATCGGCGACCTCACCCTGCTGGGCATGCCTCTGCGGGCCCATGTCATCGCCGTCCGTCCAGGGCACGCCTTGAACGCCCGCTTCGTCCGAGAGCTGCGCAATCGTATGGAGGAACGCCCTCAGTCCGCTCGTCCGCCCGCATTCGAAAATGTCGCCCAGGGTCTCGATATTTGCCAGATCATTAGTCTTATACCGCATCGCTACCCTTTCTTGCTGGTGGATCGGGTGCTGGAGGTCGACGCCGGGCGACTGCTGGCGCTGAAAAATGTGTCCATTAATGAGCCCTTTTTTCAGGGACATTTTCCCGGGCGACCGGTATTTCCCGGCGTGCTGCAGATCGAAGCCATGGCTCAGGCAGCTGGAATTATGATGCTGCGGCAGGCGGACATGGCCGGTAAATTGGCCTTTCTCATGAGCTGCGATCGGGTGAAATTTCGCCGCGTCGTCGGCCCAGGTGACCAGCTGCTCATTGAAGTTAAATTATTGCGACAGAAAGCAAAAAAAATTGCATCGGTGGAATGTGCCTGTCGGGTGAACGGGCAGGCAGCTTCTTCGGCGGAGCTGCTTTTCACAATCGCAAACGATCGGATAGATTGATGATTCGCCCGTTCGGAGGCGTGTTTTATCTCTGCACCGCCCTTGCCGTCGGCCCGATGGCAGCGGCGGAACGGGTGCTCATAGGCCTCGAAGAAGCGTCGATTTCCGGTGCAGTACAGGGATTGACGGAATTTTGGCCCATTTCCTCATCGGCTCACCTTTTAATTCTGCGCGAACTGACTGGGCCGGACCAATCGTTGA
>JAIRTQ010000041.1 GCA_031254835.1 Puniceicoccales bacterium
GGCCCGGCTATTTGCCGTTCTTGGAAGAAATGCCGCTCAGGAACGGAAAGCTCCTCCGGAAGCCAAAAGTTGAACGGGCCTGCCCAGTCGGCCAACGCTCCGTGCATGCGGACCCGTGCCGCCAATTGCTGCCCCTCGGAAGCGCTTCCCGGAAAAGGTTCGCCGGATAAGCCACGAACGGCCCGAACGCGAGACATGAGCACCACGGGCGAAGACTCCCCGCCCCAGAGCGGCAACTGGCGCGCAAGGGCGACAAGGGAAGGATTCATAGGCCGTGAACGCTAGGGAACTGCTTCGCCATTCTTGCACAAGAACAAAATTGCGAAGTCTCGCCGTAAAACCTGACTCCGCGTTCTATAGCAACAGCCAGCAGCCGATGCGAAGGAAAACGTACATGCCGACCGTATCGGTGATCATGGTCAGGACAACGTAGGCGCTCTGGGCTGGATCAAATTTTAGCTTTTGCAGACAATAGGGAATGAGCGCTCCAGCGAGGCCACAAGTGGCCAGGTTAATTATCATGGAGAAGAAAAGGGCGAGCCCCACGCGAAGATTATGGGTAAGGCAGGCGCCGGCGACGGCAGCCACAATCCCGATGATGACGCCATTGCAGAGACCTTTGAGGGTTTCCCGAAGAAAAACTCCTCTCGTATCGCCCCGGCGCCATTCTCCAAGGGCTAGACTGCGGATGGCGACGGCTAAAGTTTGACCTCCTGAATTTCCGCCCAAACTGGTGACAAGGGTCATAAAAACCGCTAGCAGCGTGAGCTGTTCAATTTGAGTCTGAAAAAAGGAGACCACAAGGGCGCCGAGGGAGGCGGTGAAGAGATTAAAAATAAGCCATGGGTTCCGCTTGGCCACGCTGTAGTGGACAGGGTCGTGGATGTTCTCCTCCGCACCGGCACCGTGAAGCACTTGAATGTCCCTGGTGGCGTTGTCTTTTAAGAGATCAATGACGTCATCGCTAGTAACGATGCCGATAAGGCGGCCAAGGTGATCCACGATGGGGACGCTCTGGCGATTGGACTCCATCATAACCTGCGCCACGAGAGAGGTGGGATCGTCGGCGTTACAGGCCAGATGTCTGTCCCCGTCCAAAATTTGGCCAATGCGCTGCTCGCCGCTGGCCCGAATGAGCCGGTGCAGCGTAACGCTGCCCACGAGACGGCCGTGTTCATCCACGGCGTAGACGACATCCAAATTTTCCTTTTCCGGCTCACCGGAGCGAAATTTTTGAAAAACTTCGTCTACGGCCCAATCCGCCCGTGCCCAGCCGACGTTGGGAGTCATCACGCCGCCGGCCGTATCTTTGTCGTAGGAAAGCAAATCGTAGATTGTCTCCGCCGCCTCCATCGGCAACTTGCCTAGCAGCCGATCCTGGTCTTCGGCGTCTAGGCAGCGGACCACATAGGCGGCATCGTCCGGCTCCAGAAGGGAAAGGATTCGGAGGGCCCGCATATCCTTCAACTGAGCCAGCACCTCCGCCGAATCTTCCGAGGCTAGCGTGGGAAGAATTTCACCGATGACGCTATCTGAGAGCTTTTTAAGAAAATTTACCTGGTCTTCTCGCCCTAGACGCAACAGTACGTGGCCCAGCTCATGGGAGGGGGTTCGGGAAAGTTTCAGGCGATCGAGGTTGCGAAAATCATCGCCATAGAGCTTCATAAGCTCGTCGAAGTTGTAATTTTCCTCCGACTTGACACTTTCATAGGAGAGCTCCTGGCCCTCTGCCCTTTGCCTCTTTTCTTCCGATCTTCCTCCCATTGTTTTCCCATTCTAGCCGAAAAGGCCTCTTTTTTATAAGACGAACTATCTACCGCGCCATTCCGCGGCCCTGAAAAGAAAGCAAGAACGGGCGGGCGGCGTTGGCGGACCTGTTTGCCGGCGAAAACAGCCACCGCAAGGCAAATTTTCACCGCCTGGAAGGGCGGCCCTTGGGACGCATCTCGCAGGTCGGCGAGACCGTCCCGTCCCGGTTGCGGCCTATTCTTTTTCCCGTTTATTGCGTAAAAAGTTGGAGAAACGAGATATTTTCTCTTTGCGACGTCGGCGAACGCAAGGCTTCTCGTAGCTGCGGCGCGCCTTCGCATCTTGCAAAACCCCCTCCCGATCAAGGCGCTTTTTCAATCGACGCAGCGCTTTATCAACGCTTTCGCCCTTGCGCAGCTTTACTTCAATCATTGGCACGTACTCCTCACCCCCTCTCTGCCCTCAAATTGCCGACGCACGACCGCCGGTCAACATTTTCCACGGAGAAAGGGGGATCGATTTTTTACCTATGCTGTCGCGTCCTGCAAAAAAGCTAGATAGAGGAAAATTTTTCACTAATCGGCTGCCCATGAGGAAGGGCACGCTAATCACCTTTGAAGGCATCGAGGGGGCTGGAAAATCCTCCCAGTTGGAACTTTTAGCGAAACAGCTACGGTCAGCGGGCCGGAACGTGTCGGCCATTCGAGAGCCGGGCGGCACGGAGCTGGGCGAAGGGATCCGCCCTCTATTAAAAGAAAAGGGGACTCCCGTTTGTGAAAAGGCAGAGCTGCTGCTTTTTTTAGCCAGTCGAGCCCAGCTGGTCCACGAGCGCATCCTGCCGGCCCTCGCTGAAGGGACTATCGTTCTCTGCGACCGCTATTCCGACTCTACCCTCGCCTATCAGTGGGGTGCCCGTGGGTTGCCCATCCAGCTGGTAAAGGAATTGGACCGCTTCGCCGCTGCCGCCTGTGTTCCGGACAGAACAATTCTGCTGGATCTTCCTCCCGAGGAAGGTTTTCGTCGCATCCGCGCAGCCCGCGGAGGACTGTCGGACCGTTTCGAAGAGGAGCCATTGGCGTTTTTCCAAAAAGTTCGAGCCGCCTACCTGCAGATTGCTCGAGAAAATCCACAGCGGATCGCCATCGTAGACGGATTCCGTTCTCCCGAAACGGTACAGCTGGCCGTCAATGCGGCTGTGAAAGAGCTGGTCACGCTTAGCTAAGCCGTTTCGCACGCCGTTTTGCCAATTTGCTCCATTCCACCGTTGCGGTGGCTTTCCGTTCGCCGCATATCGGCGGCGGCTAGCCGGTCGGCCGCTGTGGGCAGCTCTTGGCTGGCTAGCTGAATCCTGTCCTTTTTTTTTGACAGAGCCGCGCCGATCCGTTGTCTACCGGCCTGGGCCATGGGCGAGGAGCACTCCTATCGAAATACGGCCGACGCGTGCCGTATCTACTTCTTACCGAATTTGTTTACGGCAGGAAATCTCTTTTGCGGTTTCCTCGCCATTCTGCGCTTTGTGCAAGCGAAATACGGCTCCATGGTGGGCTATAGTCCAGTCGGCTACTACAGTCAGGGCGTCTGGCTCATCGTCCTTGCCGCCATAGCCGACCTCATCGACGGCCGGCTGGCCCGTTCCGGCGGTCGCACTTCCCTGTTCGGGGCCGAGTTCGATTCCCTCGCGGATCTGGTTTCCTTCGGCATGGCGCCCGCTCTGCTGGTGTTTTTCCTCATTCTGTCCCCGTCGTCGGGCAATTATCCTTACTATTTGGATTCGCTGTTCCTTAAGGTGGGCTGGCTCGTCGGCTTTATCTATTTGCTTTGCTGTGCTGCCAGGCTGGCTCGCTTTAATGTCCTAACCAGCCCACTTTTGCCCAAGAGTGAGAAGCACGCCGGCATTCGGGATTCCATCGGTCTGCCGGTGCCCGCCGCCGCCGGAGTCATTCTGGCCGTGGCTGTAATCCTAATCCGGGCCGAAGTGTCGCCGGCCCTCGCCGCCCTCCTGTTGCCGCTCATGCTGCTGGTCGCCTTTTTGATGGTGAGCACCATCCTGTTTCCCACCTTTAAGCACATCAACTGGTCTTTGCGGACCGGCTTTCTCACATTTCTTGGAACGGCCATCCTCTGTGCGCTGCTCTTTTTTTTCTCCCTCTACGCCATCACCATCGTTTTCCCTAGCTACCTTTTCTACGGCCTGTTCCGCCATTTCCTGCAGACGCAACGAGCGGTTAGTCCGCCCGACCGATGAGAGGAATTTTGCTAGTTGATAAGCCGTTGGGATTTTCCTCGGCCGGCGCGGTGGCTCGCCTGCGGCGCCATCTGGGCAAGGCCGTGCGCATGGGCCACTGCGGCACGCTGGATCCGCTGGCAACCGGTCTGCTGGTCCTGCTGCTCGGTCCTACCACGAAGCGGTCCGCTTCTATCACGCAGGACGACAAGACCTATGAGGCCACGGTCCGCTTCGGCTTCTCTACGGAGGGGGACGACCGGGAGGGCCTTCCCGTCCACTGGGGCCACTTTTTTCAGTTGGCCCGTGAATCCATTGTGAAAGTCCTCACCACCTTCGTGGGCGATCTGCTGCAGCGACCTCCCGTCTTTTCGGCGAAAAAAATTTGCGGAGTTCCATCCTACCGGCTCGCCCGGCGCGGCATAGCCGCGCCGGGCGAGCCGAGACCAATTACGATCCATTCCATTGGAGACGTTCGCTGGGCTGCACCGCTTTTGTCTTTTTCGGTACATTGCTCAAAGGGCACCTATGTGCGCAGTCTGGCGCGAGATTTAGGGAAGGCGCTTGGCTGCCCGGCCCATCTACATGCGCTCCGGCGAACTCGCTCCGGACCCTTCCTCCTCTCCGTGGCCCATCGGCTCTGTGATTTAAAATCGCTTGCACCTGAAAAACTTGCGCAATTAGCCGAAGAAACGGAGGCGCAGTTTTTCCCCAGCTCGGCGCATGATCCGGTGGCGGGCCGCCCGCCGCGCTTTCCCGTTTACAGTGGAGCCGAGTAAGATAGTTCACCACCATGGAGCTGTCACCGCTGCAACTGCTAGAAAAATTGGTCGCCCTACGGACCAGATCGGCCGATCTAGAATGCGGACCGGCGCTTGTCCACGCGGCAGATTTTTTCGCAAAAATGCTTTCCGCTATGGGTTTTAGCGCCGTCTGCGAAGGGGGCTATGGGCCGGGACCCATCGTCTGGGCCAGCCGGGGTCCGGATGGTGCGAAAAATTCTATCATCATTTACGGCCACTACGACGTGCAGCCGGAAGCGCCACGGGAAGATTGGCACACGGATCCTTTTCAGCTGGTGGAGCGGGACGGCCTGTTCTACGGCCGCGGCGTTGCCGACGACAAGGGCCCCATCGTTGCCCTGTTGTCGGCCATGGGGGACCTGCCGGATTGGGAAAATTTGCGCCTGACCGTCCTATTGGAAGGCGGCGAAGAGATTGGCAGCCCAGGATTTGCTGATTTTCTTCGGAATCACCGCGACCAGTTGACCCGCCATCAGGCCGTGCTTTCCGTCGACTGCGGCTGCCCGAACGAAAGCACGCCCACCCTAACCACCGGCCTGCGTGGGCAGATCGCCGGCGAATTGGTCCTTCGGACCGGACAGCGGGATGTCCACTCCGGCTACGGCGGCTGCGTTCCCAACGCAGTCCAGGAGCTGACGCGGCTATGCAGCAAATTTCATAGGGAAGATGGCGCCGTGGCCGTTCCGAACTTCTACGAGGGCGTAGTAGAAAAAATTGGCGCGAAAGAGCTGGCCGCCATCAGGATGCTGGCTGAGCGGGAGGATCTGGCTGCCACCCTCGCCGTGAAGTGCCTGCGGAACATTTTTCCATCAATCCCGCCGGAAGCCGTCCACGGCTTTCTTCCGTCGCTGGAATGGATCGGCATCTGGGGCGGCCACACGGGCGAAGGTTCAAAAACTATCATTCCGGCGGTGGCTTTCGCGAAATTTTCTTCGCGCACGGTTCCAGGGCAAAACGCAACAGCTCTCTGCGCCAATTTGGAAGACTTTGCGCAGAAACACTGCCCGCCCTACGGCACAGTCGAACTGCGCTGCGCAGTTCACTGCCCTGCCTACGTCATCGGCGATCCGGCTGAGGCGCCCGTAGCGCACCGCCTGCTGTCCCTGCTGGAAAAT
>JAIRTQ010000043.1 GCA_031254835.1 Puniceicoccales bacterium
GCAAAATCTTCTCGCACAATCCCCCGCGGCGACGAAGGCGCCGCGGGGGCGAAAGAACATGGTCCCGGCCGATGAATTTTTCGCTCCGCTAGCTGCTATGAGTTCTGGACAGGCGCTGCACTAGTAGTTGGCGCCTGGCACGCCGCCATATCACGCCGAAGCCAACGGATTAAGGGTCACTCCTCCAGCTGAAAGTCCTCGCGTGTAGCAACGTCCAGGGGACCAATTATCGGGTTGGCAAAAAATTCACCAAAATGCCAAGAAAGACTTGGCAAACGAAAAATACCGTCAGGCCAGTTTGCCGAGTCAACGGGCACCTCATATAGCGAATCCGAATCATCATGCGTAGTCCTCACTACTCTTACAAGCTGAATCCCGGAACTCTGGTCACGATTGGGCTTCGATGTAATGCAACTCAAGAAGTTACCATCCATCACTACGGTAATACGCCCTGCCGGGACGGCCGGGAGATCTTCCGGATAAGCCAAGGTAGAAAGATCGTGTCCTTTTACGAAGGCTTCTCTCGGCATGCCATGAAATTCTCGTCGTCTGGCAAAGAGGAAATGACTATGTTCTTCTTTTCGTCGCGCATCCCCCAAATTATCGAAGGAGCTAGATCGCGAAAGTCGATGCAGATAGAGCAGGGGTAACGTGGGGCGGACGGCCAAAGGGTTCAATTTCCTCGGGACGACCATCGCGACTTCGTTGAACGTCCTCAGCTGCGCTACAAATTCGGCCGCCGGGGCCCAGCGATCAAAAGCATCCCGTGGCCGCAGAGGCGTTACAAAAGGAAATCTTAACCCTCTTCTCGGCCGCCCCTTGGACCAATGCAGCTCATAGAACGGCCCTAAATCCCTACTGGGATGACACCGCTCCTCCAAAAACTTACACGAAAGCAGGATCGCAGCGCCCAGTCCGCTAATGGCGCTGCCATCCGTTGCTACCGGCATGGGAATTTCCGCTTCTGTTCCATCGTCGGCCAGGAAGGGCAGCACGCCGAATTCCAGTTCGCTATGGTGAATAATAAGCCAGAAAAGGATCAGAGTTTCTGCGTACATCACGTTGACGGTATCGGTAAAATCGATACGGGTAAAATCGACCCAGGGGCTGCGGTAGACAGTAAGAACTTGGAACATCCATCCTGCCACACTGGTAGGGATGAGGGCGGACCGGTCGGCCAAACAATCGACGCGCACGCACGGAAACGTTTCCGAGAAGGAACTTACGCCAATTCCGGAATATCTATCTTCAAGCGGAATGGGCAATCCGACAATTTCCTGCAATGAACCCTGCTGCTTTACGTCGCCGTATTTTCGCGAGTAAATGTCGCCGCAGGCGGCTAAAAGGATGGATTGATCATGACGATAGCTAGATGCTCGTGTTGACATGCCAACCAGTTAGGTGGCGACACCCGCATTGCAAGAAAAAATATAAAATTTTTTACCGGGCGCGCGGAATTGCGGAATTGCGAAACGACACCATCGCCGAAGAATTTAGGCCGTCACGCGGCTACCGGAACCGACTCGCGAATCTTGGAAAATGTCTGTTTTTGCTGCCGCTGTTTTTCTTGGCGGACCGCGCTTCCTTCCTCAACGGCGTGATGGGAATGTTTTAGCGGCTGCTTGAGGCCGAGTCACAGGCGAAGGAAGACCGTGTAGCCGCCATTCGCGGCCGTGTCGAAAACTATCAGCGCAGGCGGGAGGATAGCAGAGTCGCCGGCCGGATCGGAGAAAATTATTGAAATTGCGGGCGCCCTAGCTTGACATCGAGGGGTCTTGACCTAGGTGAAATGCGGCCGCGGGCTATGAATCAGCAGATTTTGACAATTTGAGAGTACATGGAGAAGGAGAAGGGGATTCCGCGGTCGGAAATGGTGCGCACCATTTCCGATGCCATCGTCTTTGCCGCACAGAAAAGCGTTAATGCTAGCCAGAATTTGGAAGTGTCCATTAGCCCTAAAACGGGAGCATTGAAGGCCTACACTCTTCTTGTGGCCGTCGATTCGGTGGGAGACGGAGAGCGGGAGATTCACATACAGCTGGCGCGAGAGGAAAATCCGGAAGTTAAGTTGGGCGATATGGTTCGGCGGGAAATTGATCCGGGGACCCTCGGCCGCATCGCAGCTCAGGCCGCCCGCTACGCCATTTCCCAGAGCGTTCGCGAGCACGAGCGAACCCGTGTTACAGGCCAGTACGAGCGACACGTCGGCAAAATTGTCAGCGGGACGATCATTCGCAAAGAGATCCACGAAAGTCGCTTCCCTGGAAAGCCGCCCATGACGGATTTTGTAGTCAGCGTGGACGGCACGGAAGGCGTCCTGACTCAGCGGGACGTGATTCCGGGCGAAGAATTTCGCGTGGGCAATGGCGTTCGGGCGCTGCTGGTTGGCCTCAGCAGCGGCGGGTTCGGCCCCATGCTGACCCTATCCCGCACTTCCCCCCGTTTCGTGGCCGCGCTCTTACAGTTGGAAATTTCCGAGCTGGCCGATGGAACCATCGAAGTGGTGCGGCTGGTTCGCGATGCCGGCTATCGCACAAAGATTGCCGTTCGCAGCCACGACCAGCGGGTGGACCCGGTGGGCGCCTGCGTAGGATCCCACGGCATTCGCATTAAAAACGTCATTAAAGAGCTCAGCGGCGAAAAAATCGATGTCATGGCCTACTCCGATGATCTGATGAAATTTTTCCAGGAGGCCCTCCGTCCTGCTGTCCCGCAAAACATCCAAATCGATGCGGCCAACCAGCGTATCCGCTTCGAGGTGCCGGAAGGAGACTTGGCGCTGGTCATCGGCCGCGGCGGGAAAAATGCCCGACTCACTTCCCGCCTCCTAAATTGGCGCCTAGACATCGCAACGGCCAGCTCTGGCCAGGTGAAATTCGACATCGACGTGCAAAAGGCCGTGGAAGTGCTTAATGCTCATATCGGTCTGCCGCTGGGCTGCGCTTCCCGGCTCATCGCCATTGGTATTACGACACCAGATGCGTTGGAAGGTGTTACGGTCGCGGACCTTGTCGATGCGGGCCTAGAGATGAAGGATGCCGTCCTAGCCATTGATGGCTACAAAAGTTACAAAAGGGGCAAAGGCTCCGACGGGGATGGGGCAGAAGAAAAGGAGCAGGGAGCAGCCTAAAACGCAATTCGACAATGAGTACGCGCATTTATTTGCTGTCCAAGAAATTGGGCATGCCGACCAAGAAACTGGTTCTCCTGCTTCAGGCCCGCGGCTTCGACGTTAGCAGTGCTTCGAGTTCCATTGCCGACATCTATGCCGAAGACCTGCTCCGCGAGTTTGGCGTTTCGGGTCCGCAGGAGCCGAAGGCGGAAAGCGCTGGCCCGGCGCCGGCCATCGAGCCGACCATCGAATCGGCCGTGGAGCCCGCCCCCTCTCCGCCCATCGAGGAGCGCCGTCCACAGCCGGCGACGGAATGGGTAGATCGGCGGCCGCCCCTGCCAGCCAAACCTCTGCCAGCTAAGGAAGAAGCGGCCATGCCCAGCCTAATTCGGCAGGAAACGACCCGTCCGGCGGAGCAGGGACCGCGGCGGATGATTCCCCTGGAACGGCTACAAGGATCTAGTCGCTTTGCCGGCAATCGTTTTGGCCAAAAGTGGAATGAGCGCCGCGACTTTGGCAACGGCGACCGGCGCGGTGGGGGAAATTTCCCGGCCGGCGGCCGCCCCGGCGACGGTCGGCCCCAGGGCGGTGGAACGAGACAGGGTGAGCGGCCGCCCTTCCCGGGAAAATTCGGTCGTGGCGCTCATGAGCAGCAGCGCGGCGATTTTCGCGCTCCTCCGCGTACCTCTGAGCGGCCGGCTCCTTCCTTTTCGATGCCGCAGTCGCGGCCGCTGCCCGTCGCCGCTCCACGCCCGGTCAGCGATCCACGGGCCATCGACGCATTGCGACAGGAGGGGAAAGCGCTGCAGCTGAAGTTCCCCATCTGCGTCCGAGAGTTTGCTCCGGAAATTGGCCTTAAGCCGTTTCAACTCATTTCCGAACTCATGCAGATGGGCATCTTCGCCTCTCTCAACTACCTGGTGGACGAAGCTCTAGCCAAGCGGATCGGCGAAAAGTTTTCCATCATCGTCGAAGCCAGGCAGGAACACGTGCCCGCCGTCGGCCTAGCTGCGAAGGCCACTCGGAAGCAGGACGTTCGTGGCATTCAAGTGGAGCCGCGTGCGCCGATCGTCTGCGTGTTGGGCCACGTGGACCACGGCAAGACCACGCTTCTGGACCGCATCCGTCAGGCCAGCGTGGCGGCATCCGAGGCGGGCGGAATTACGCAACACATCGGTGCCTACGAGGTAGATACGCCCGGTGGCCGCATTACTTTCATTGATACGCCGGGCCACGCCGCCTTCTCCAAAATGCGAGAGCGCGGGGCCAATCTCACCGATCTAGCCGTACTCGTTGTCGCCGCGGACGATGGCTTCATGCCGCAAACTGATGAGGCGCTGAAGTTCGCGCGAAATGCGAGCGTACCGGTGGTGGTGGCCATAAACAAGGTCGACGCCAAGGGGGCCAACGTCAACAGAGTGCGGCAGCAGATGCAGCAGCGGGGCATTGCGCCGGAGGATTGGGGCGGCGAGACACTCTGTGCGGAAATTTCCGCTTTGAACGGCGATGGTATTCCTAAACTGCTTGAGCTGATTCTTGTGCAGGCGGAAATGCTGTCCCTGCGGGCGGACCGAAAAGCGGCCGTGGAGGGCACGGTGCTGGAGTCTCAAATCGGGGTGGGCAGAGGGCCAACCGCTTCCGCAATTGTGCAGAACGGAACACTTGCGATCGGAAATGCCCTAATTTGTGGGACGCAATATTGTAAGGTGCGAGCCATCCTAGATGACTGCGGCAAGCCAATTAAAGAGGCGCCGCCATCAAAGCCGGTGAAGATAATTGGCTGGAGCGGGGTACTGGAGAGTGGGACGCTTTTTACTTTTGCTGAAAACGAAAGGGCCGCGCGGGAACTGGCGGAAGAGGCTCGTGCGGAAGAAATGCGTTGCGAACAGACGGAAGAACGGGCGCCAGCCCCACGGCGCCGCTCCGAAGGCGATGGGGCGGCAGGAGGAGATGTTGAGGCGCTTTTCGCGGCCATCAATGCCAAGCAGAAGCGCACTTTGCGGGTCATCGTTAAGGGGGACGTGCAAGGGAGCGTGGAGGCGCTCGTGGCCTGCCTTGCGGCCTTGCCCCAGGACAAGATCGGTCTGGAAATTATTCGTGGAGCGGTCGGCCCCCTGTCCCTGTCCGACGTGGAGTTCGCCCGCCCCGTCGGAGCAACGCTGGTAGCCTTCAATGTGCGGAGCGAAAACGGCGTCCAGGCGGCGCTAAAACAGCACGGCATTACTCTGCTGCAACACGATGTCATCTATATGCTGATCGATCGGGTGCGGGAAGCCATGGCAGATCTGCTCGATCCGGAGCTACAGGAAGAAAAGCTGGGCGCGGCTCAGGTGCGGCAGGTATTTCAACTCTCCAGGGGCACCATTGCCGGCTGCATGGTCACGGAAGGTAAAGTGCTGCGGGACGGCCAGGCGCGGATCT
>JAIRTQ010000032.1 GCA_031254835.1 Puniceicoccales bacterium
CCCTACTTCGGCGGCCGGGCCGGACTGGGCTGCCGCTGGGAAAATCTTCGCAATTTCTCCGCCGAACTCTACGGCAAGTACCTCTACTCCAGGTTGAACGGCAAAAAATTCGTCGAAGAAGAAATTTCCTTCCGGCCGCTGAATTCCCATCGGGCCCGACTCGGCTGCCGGCTCGATTACCTGTCCCACTGTAAGCTAGCCCCCTGGTGCGGAGCATTTTACGAGCGAGAATTCTCCGGCGGCGCCCGCGGCACGGCGGAGGGGGCGGAAATTTCGCAACCTTCGTTGAAGGGCGGTCGCACGGCCGGCGAGCTGGGCCTCAGCTATCGGCCAATTCCTGCGGCCACCGTCGAGCTCGCCCTTCGCGGCTCCGCCGGCACGCAAAAGAGCATAGGCGGCTCCCTGCGAGCGAAATACGAATTCTAGGCCAGTGTGCGTACGGCGTTTTTCTAGCCGGTGGCGGCCGGAAGTTCGAAAAATTGGCCAATTCCTGCCGCGGAAAGAAATTTCTCATCGTGCGAAACGGCCAAAATCGCTGCGGGGAACTCTTTGATGACCTCCGCGATGTGGCGGCGGGTCACATTGTCGACGTTATTGGTGACTTCGTCCAGGATCAATAAGCGAGGCACCCGCGCCGCGACGATGGCGAGGGCCAGCCGGGCCCGTTCGCCGCCGGAGAGTCGATTGGCCGGCAGGGAGACCTCCCCATCTTTGCGAAAAAGGAAGCACTGTAGGTGCCTGCGCAATTCTCGGACCGACCAGTGGGGAACAATGGCTCGCAAATTTTCCAGCGGCGATTTCTCCAGCGCAATTGTCCCGTAGTCCTGGTCCAAATAGCCAATGGAAGCCGGAATGTCCCATCGGCCGCGGCAACTGACGGATGGGTCTCCCGCAATCGCCCGCAATAGGGTGGTTTTGCCGCCGCCATTTTTCCCGGCGATGGCCATTCGTTCTCCCGCAAAAAGAGTTAGCCGAATGCCCTCTAGCACTTTTTTTTCTCCGTATGCAACGGCGCCGTCCAGAATTGTGAGCACAGGCCCATTTTCACCCCGATTGCCGGAGAGATGGAAAGTTGGCACGATGACCTGCGGCAGCTGAATTTTCGACAGCTTTTCTGCCAATTCCCGCCGCTCATCTGCCAGCGCCCTGAGATTTTTTCCGCCGCTGCGCTCGGCCCGCTGGCTGAGGGCAAAGGCGGTCATTTTGTCCACCTTAGCCTTTGCCTGATTCCTACGACCCACCGCACGGCTCCGTTTTGCCCGAATCTGTTCCGCCTGTAGCTTTTTCACCAGCTCGTTCCGCTTTTTCCCGAGTCTGGCGATTTCCTGCTCCAGCGCGTGCCGCTTTTCTTCCAAAGAGCGCCGATAGTTGCCGTAGGAGCCGCAAAAGACATGTGCGACGCCATTTTCCAGGTGCCAAAAGATTTCTCCGCAGCGCTCCAGCAACTCTTCGTCGTGGCTGGCGAAAATGATCGTCCCACGGAAGCGGTCCAGCAGGTTCATCAGCGAACGACGGTTGTTGACGTCCAGGTGGTTAGTCGGTTCATCGAGGAGCAGCAGGTTCGGGCCCCGGCTCAGCGCCGCCGTCAGCGCCCGGTTGAAGCGCTCACCGCCGCTAAGTCCGTCTCCAGCGCCCAAAATTTGCGGAACTGCTGCCAAAACGATATCTTCCGCAACGCGGATCACACCGCCGGCGACGGCACACTCTCCAGCCAATGACCGAAGCAGAGATGATTTCCCACTGCCATTGGGCCCCATTAGGGCAATTCGATCCCCAAACTGCACGCTCTGGCAAAAATTTTCCAGGCAGACTTTGTGTGGGAAGGCTATGGTAAGATTTTGAATGGAAACAACTTGGCGAGACATTTTCGAAAAGACGAGCAACCCCAACCGAAAACGGCACCACGGCCGAACCGGACGGTACAACGAACTTTTCCCTAGTCGCGCATAGCCATCCGTCGAAATCCAACGGACGCCGTATGGGATGACGGGGAAAAAACTTGTCAATCTGAAAACAAGATCTTGGCCGTGAAATATCACAACCGTCCGAGGAGGCACAACGGGACATTTCGCTTCGTCGCAAGTCCAGTGAATCTTGAAATGGGCCGGCCGGATGCTCGGGAGAAATTGGAAGCTAGTCATAGGCAACGAATAAGGAACTTCGGCGAACGCCTCCGGAAGGCGGACAAATTGATCGATTTGGCTCTGCGCGCGACCTGATGGAGGAAAATAATTTTGAGAAATGTCTATTTTATTAAAGGGGAATTATTTAGCAATGAGTAGTAGTCGATTACGCGTTGGTCCGTTAGCGCGTCGGTTGCAGAAATAGGGTGTGTCAGGTGAACCGTTTCGAGGGTTCTTGCCCGACTAAGCGCCACGTAGAGCTGGCCGTGGGCGAAGAAGCGGCGGTCCCGCTGGAGGACAATTTCGTCGCAGGTTTTTCCCTGGGTCCGATGTACGGTCAGCGCATAGCCGAGGCGGAGCGGAAACTGCCGGTAAGTGCCTGTCTCCACGTACTCGTCTCCCTTAGGCAGGATGTGGGACCACTGGTGTTGGCCCACGACGAGTGTCCGCTTTCGGGCGGTCAGTTGCACTTCAATGTGGTTGCGAGCGAGCCTCTTGACCGTTCCGCCGCTGCCATTGACCCACTCCCCCTTTGACCCGTTGCAGGTGAATAGCACGGCGGCCCCCTCCTTGAGCAGAAGACGTTCCGGGCTGGGAAGTTCTTCACCGTTTATTGGCAGAAAGGTGCCAGATCGCTGGCCGACATACTCGTGTATGATCCCCGGCAGCGCATCCAATTCTTTTTCATTTTTCCGCTCCGCCGCCTCCCGATATGGGGTAATTGTCAGCGCCCCACGCGGTTCCTGGTTACCCCTCAAGACCCGTCCATTGAGTTCCCGCAGCAGCGCATCGTCCACGTCGCCGCGGCTGATGCGGTCCAACAGGCCGAGAAATTTTTCCGACCGCTGGCGAAATATTTTCGTCAGGCGTACGATGGCAAGTTCTTCATTGCGAAGACATTTTGCGTCGAAAAGATAGGCATTGGGGAATCCGTAGTTGGCGTGGAACGGCTCCCGCTCCTCGTTCCGGATGACGGGCGGCAGCTGATGAAAATCGCCGACGAGCAGCAGGCAGATGCCGCCGAAAAATTCTGACTTCCCGCGGGCTCGCCGGGCCAGGGACTCCATCAGATCGAAGAGGTCCGGCCGCACCATGGAAACTTCGTCCACGATCAGATAGTCGATATTTTTTAAAAGCCCGGCCACGCGACTCTTCACCGCAAAAAGTTCCGGCTGGAAGTAGCCGTTGGTGCTGGGTGGGATTTGGAAAAAGGAGTGGATCGTGACGGCTCCCACTCCCACGTTCATGACGGCCATGCCGGTGGGTGCGACGACGGCCACGCGGCCTGGTAAGTGCTTCCGCGCGTGGCAAATAAATTCCGATTTGCCCGTCCCGGCCGCCCCAAGCAGCAGTACGCTGCGGCCCAACAGCAAACTCCCGTAGACCCGCTCCTGCTCCGCTGTAATCGCGTGCGCCACGGATCGTTTCTGTGCGCATTTTTTTGTGGCCGTCCACCACAACTACTTTCACCGCGGCGCGGCCCCTCCAGCGAAAAGAAAAAGGTTCTGGCATAAATCGCAAACATTAGACATTTTCCAAAATTCGCGAGCCGGCTCCAGTGGCCGCGTGACGGCTTAAATTTTTCTGCGAAAGTGTGCTTCGCAATTCTATAAGCGGGATACGAGTTCTAGAAAAAACGTCACGGAGGGAATTTCATAGCCTCCTATTCTACCCACCGCGACGTCTTCGTCGCCGCTGGGGCTGGTAAATCCCAGCGACATCCTGTTTTTCCGGGAACCACTTTCAATTTTTTATCTACTGTCACTGCTGGTAATAGCCACTGTGACTCAGAATTCTCCGTCGGGTCTAACAGCAGAAGCTTCTCCGGTTCTAGCAGCGTGAGTTCTTCTGGCTTCAGCGGTGGAAGCTCGGGGTCTATCAGTGGAAGTTCTTCCGGCAGCGACAGTTCGGGCTTTTCCGGATCCAGCAGCGTGAGCGACTTCCTTTGGGAACGTCAAGATGCGGCTGATGCGAGCTACAAATCCTTCTGCGAAGGGTGGTTAGCCGGTACGGCGCTCGTGAACGGCTGTGGGGATCGGCGGAAATTTCATCGACGGAAAAATCATCGCCTTCTGCGCCTTCGGCGGCGGCGCGGAGCGACATAGGAGCGGCTCCGCCATCAAATTAGATGGCGCATCCTTCGTCGCCGGGCCGGACTGGGCTACCGCTGGGAAAATCTTCGCAATTTCTCCGCCGAACTCTACGGCAAGTACTTCTACTCCAGACTGAACGGCAAAAAATTCAGCGAAGAAGAAATTTCCTTCCGGCCGCTGAATTTCCACCGGGCCCGACTCGGCTGCCGGCTCGATTACCTGCCTCACTGGAAGCTAGCCCCATGGTGCGGAGCATTTTATGAGCGAGAATTTTCCGGCGGCGCCCGCGGCACGGCGAAGGGAGCGAAAATTTCGCAACCTTCGTTGAAGGGCGGTCGCACGGCCGGCGAGCTAGGCCTCAGCTACCGGCCAATTCCCGCGGCCACCGTCGAGCTTGCCCTTCGCGGCTCCGCCGGCACGCAAAAGAGCATAGGCGGCTCCCTGCGAGCGAGGTACGAGTTCTAGGAAAAGCGCTACGGGGGGAAGTTTGCAACTTCTTATCCACCCCGCGGCGCCTTTGGAGCCGCGGGGCAGCTCCTA
>JAIRTQ010000050.1 GCA_031254835.1 Puniceicoccales bacterium
GGGCCTGCACGGAGCCCTTCCCGTAGGTGGAGCGGTCGCCTACCACCAGCGCCCGCCGGTGGTCCTGCAGGGCGCCTGCCAGGATCTCCGAGGCGGAGGCGCTCTGCTTAGAGGTGAGCAGCACGAGCGGGCCGCCATAGAAGATCTCCCGATCCGCCTCCGCAAAGAGCTGCACGCGCCCATCGCCGTCCCGCACCTGCACCACCGGACCGCCGCCGAGAAACAGCCCGGCGATGGAGATCGCTTCATCGAGCAGTCCGCCGCCGTTCCCCCGCAGATCCAGCACCAGTCCCCGCACGTTCTCCTCCGCCAGCTTGGCCAATAGTTCTTGCAGGTCCGCGCAGCAGCCGTCGTTCTTTTCAGAACCGTCGCCGCCGTAGAAGGCCGGCAATCGGACGTAGCCGAGCTGGGTCATCCGTCCGTAGAGATCGGGCACCTCGTAGACCCGTGCCCGCGCCCGCTGGGCGGTGAGCTGGATTTCATCTCGTATCAGCGTAACTATTTTTCGCTCGGAAGGATCGCCATCGGCCGGCTGCAGGTGGAGGGTGACGGCCGTGCCCTTGGGGCCCTTGATGAGCCGCACGGCCCGATTGAGCCGCATGCCGATAATGTCAACGGGCTCGCCGCCGTCCTGCTGAATCGCCAAAATCCGGTCGCCGACGTGCAGCATGCCGGACCGCTCCGCCGGACTGCCGGCGTAGATCTCCACGATCTTGCAGTAGCCGTCGTCGTCCTGCAGAACGGCGCCGATGCCCATGAAAGAGTTTGTCAGGGCGCAGGTCTGGAAGTCTTCCCAGGTGACGGCGGAGAGGAAGGAGGAGTGTGGATCGTAGAGTCCCGCCACGCTGTTTAGAAATAGCTCTTGCACATAGTAGGGCTCCACGTCGCTGATGGAACTTCGGAAGTGGCCGTAGCGCTTGCGGAGCCGTTCTTGCGCAACTCCATGATCGACAGCACTTTCGGCGTAATCGCTTTCAGATTTTTGCGCCGCTTCTGGCGCCAGCAAAAGTTCATTGAGGAGGTCAAATTCCAGCCGCTGCCGCCAAATTTCATCGAGCTCCCCCACCCCTACAGGCCAAAGTGCCCCCTTCCGGTCCGGCTCGAAATATTCCTCATCGGCGATATTCAACTCACTTTGCAAAAGTTGGTCCACCCACTCCAGACGGCCATTTGCCCGCTCCCGAAAGAGTTCATAGATGGAGAATCCCGGCTTTAAGCTGCCGCTGTTAAGAAAGATATCCAATGTTAGGTCATAGCGGCTATGGATGTTGTCCACGTCAGACTGCAGGAAAAACATGTGCTGCGGATCCAGATCCTCCAGGTAGGCGTCCAAAATTTTGCCATGGGAAATGGCAGAGATGGGCTTGCGGTCGTAGTGGATGCCAGACAGACAGCGCACCATATAGAGGGTTTCCGTGTGCATCTGGGCCGTCGGCTGCAGTACCACCTCCCCACAGCAGGGCGCGGCGCGAAAAAGAGATAGCAGCGACAGGAGTCCGCAAAAAAATCGAAAAGCGGAGCAATTCATGGGAACATAATGCCTTTTGGGTCGGATTTGTCCACGGGATTCGCACACCGTCGTACCTTCCCAAGGGCGCAAGAAACCGCCGGACTGGACGATCCCGCGCAAGTACGCACGAAGCGCGGCGCCCGCGAAAGCAGGCACTACCGGACGCCGCCGCCGCATCGAGCTCAACCTCAGACTCTATTTTTCTACCCGCTCGCCGTAACGCGAACAGAGCCCCAGCTTCCAGCCGAGAAAACAAAAGAATGTCGCCACGGCTGCGGCCGCGACGGCAACCGCACTCCCTAACTTTAAAAAAAACTCTTAACCTTTGCCCAAGCGGACTGTTTTTCCCTTGCGGAACCATACACGTCCGCGAGCAGTTTGTCCGCGTGTTCTTTATGCGCAGCGCCACGCGCCTTTATGAGCTCAATCTCCATTGCTTCCCGCTCCAGCTCGGTCCGCGGAACAATGGAGCTACGCGTCCGCGGATCTTGGATCACCCGGATCCGCTCCTCCTCCATCGCTCTCATTTCAACGACATCACAAGCCCGCGGAACGATGGACTCGCGCGTCTCCGGATTGCGAATCAGCCGAAGCCGCTCTTCCCTTTCCGCTTTCGCCTCCGGAACGATCTTTTCCAGCACCTCTTTCATGGCCATATCCCCAGCCTCCTGCGCCGTGAATCCCTCAGCCATCAGCCCATGAAATAGGTCCACAATTTGCTGCGATCGCTCCTGGTATAACGAGGCATACGCAAAAAGATCGGCCCGAGAGACAGTCTCCGGTGGCAGGTCAGGATGCTCCACGCGAGGTTTCTTTCCTTGAGGGACAGCGAGCGCACCCGGCCCCACGTCCTCATCGTCAAGATCCTCCACCTCCACTATACGAGGCCCACTTCTGTAGTTTGGAATCGAATTCATAGTACGCACCCTCCCCTACTACGCTCTCGCAGCTGCCTGCGTGACTCCACTTAGGACCGCGGCAATTTCTCCCCGGGACATCCCGGGAAGAATCGCGGAAATGTCCTCCGGCGACATCTCCGCGAGAAGCCTCACGATGTCGGCCATCGAAATTTTGTGTACGCTACCGCCGCCAAACACTTTCCACCAAAAGCTGGAAGAGTCATAGGCCATCTGGGCAATTTCACTAGGAACTCAGCGCGGCGGGCACGCTCCCCGTCCTTGGCCATATCCTGCTCCGCCTTTAACCGTTGCGCGAGCAGCTCTGCCCTTCTTTGCTCGCCATCCGCAAGCGCCTTAGCGTGTGCTTTTGTGCTATCCGAAACGACTTTCGTTTCTTCCTCGAAACGGCCAGAGAGTGTCGCCAGCGTGCTCTGTAGTAGAAACTTTGCCTGGTCTCCTTCCGGCAAATCTAAGTACAGGGTCGCTCGAAAAAATCCGACGGTTCTGCAAGCAAAAAAACAACCTCTCACGAAAATTTCCCATGGGGAAAAAGCATTGGCGCACACACAGTACGCGACCTTTAATGAAGTGCGATGGCAAGCTCGCGGAGTTGCTTTTCCGTGGCCGATGAGGGAGATTGAACCATCAGGTCCATTCCTTTCTGCGTTTTTGGAAATGCGATGACGTCCCGAATTGAATTTGTGCCGCAAAGCATGGCGGCCAGCCGGTCCAGGCCGAGGGCGATACCGCCATGGGGTGGGGCGCCGTAGCGAAAGGCGCGCACCATATAGCCGAAGAGCCGCTCGACGGCCTCTGCCGGAATCTTGAGCAGATTTTCAAAAATGTCCTTCTGTAATTCTGACGAATGGATCCGGATGCTACCGCCGCCCAATTCCACACCGTTCATTACCAGGTCGTAGTGCTGCCCGCGAACCCGTTCCGGAGCGGAATGGAGCAGGGGCCGGTCCTCTTCGATGGGCGCGGTAAAGGGATGATGGGTGGCCACATAACGGCTTTGCCCTTCGTCATAGGTGAGCAGAGGGAAATCCACGACCCAGAGCAGATCAAAGAGATCATCGCTTAGGGAAAGCAGGCCCTTTTCCTTTTGCAGTGCGGCGCAGTCGAGACGGACGCGGCCCAGAATGGCGCAAGCCTTTTCCCATGGGCCGGCGGAAAATAGAATCAAATCCCCCTCTTTCGCTGACAGAGCCTCCCGTAGGGCGGTACGCATCTCTTCTGTAAGGAATTTGCCGATGGGGGACTTCCACTGACCGTCCTCTAGCTTGATGTAGGCCAAACCTTTCGCTCCCATTGCGCTGGCGCCGTCTTCCAGCACGCGCATTTCTCCTTGGCTTAAATGCGCTAATCCATTCCCGTTTAGCGCCTTAACGACCCCTCCGGCAGCTATCGGTTCCGCAAAGACAGCAAAGGAAGAGCCGGAAAAAACGGAAGAAACGTCCACCAGCTCCATGGGAAAACGGCGGTCCGGCTTGTCGCTGCCGTAGCGGTCCATGGTATCTTGGAAGGACATGCGGGGGAGAGGCAAAGGCAGCTCCCGGTCCAGCACTTTCTTCCAAATGCGGGCCATCAGACCCTCGATGAGGGCGTGGATATCCTCGCGGTCGATGAAAGACATTTCCAAGTCGATCTGCGTGAATTCCGGCTGTCGGTCCGCCCGCAGGTCCTCATCGCGGAAGCAACGGGCCAGAGAATAGTAGCGCTCCACGCCGGCCACCATCAGCATCTGCTTGTATTGCTGGGGCGACTGAGCCAGAGCGTAGAATTGCCCTCGGTTTGTACGGCTTGGCACGAGGAATTCGCGGGCACCTTCAGGGGTAGTTTTGAAAAGGGTGGGCAGCTCGATCTCTAAAAAATCGTTCTCATTTAGGTAATTGCGCGCGGCGGCGGCGATTTTATGGCGCCGCAAAAGCCGACCGTAGCATTTGGGCCGACGCAGGTCCAGATAGCGGTAGGTAAACCGCATTTCTTCGTTCACCTTCTCCGCCGTGCCGTCATCTAGGGCAAAGGGGAGCGGATCGGCGGAGCTGTGGACAATGGCCCAATCGACGGCCACCTCCACCTCTCCGGTGGCCAACTTGGCATTGGCCGTTTCCTCGGGACGTAGGCGCAGAACTCCCTCTACTTCAATTACGGACTCACAGCGGAGAACAGACAGCGATTCCAGTTTTGGGCGACGCTGCACATCGATGAGCAGCTGTACGATCCCAGTGCGATCCCCCAGATCGAGGAAAAACAGCCCGCCGTGGTCCCGCCGGGCCCGAATCCAACCTACCAGGCGGACTGATTTTCCGGCGTCGCTGGCCCTCAGTTCACCACAGCAACAAGTCCGCTCCATAGTGGCCAGAGCTATGAACGTCGTCCGGTCTCTGGCAACGGAAAAGTGCAGGAAAACGGCCCGCGCAGCAACCGGGACAATGGAAAGTCGGCTGCCGCGGGAGCCGAGCGGCTACCGCTACCTCACAACTGGTTACTTTAGTGCGTCTTGCAGCTTCGATATCTCCCGCTCGAGCTCCTCGCGGCCTTCCAACACCTTTCCGGCCGCGATGAGCTGCAACCCGCGATCGATCGCGTTGCGGGCCTCCAGCTGACGGCCCGCCTTGATGAAGCAATCGGCGGCGTAGTAGCAGAGCAGCGGGTCTTCGAACATCTGCAGGTAGAGATCGTAAACCTTTGTTGCCGCCTCGATGCCATTCAACTGCCATTCACAAAGTGCCAGCATAATAAACGGCTGGATTTGGATTTCCTCGATGAAAAGCCGCACAATGACTGAGAACATGGCGCTCGCTGCCTTGTACTCCTTCTCCTCGTAGGCTTTCATCGCAATTCCGTTCAAGGCAGTGTAGTCTTCCTGCCCTAGCACACCCTTAAGTGTCTGTTTATCGGCCGGCGACTTCATTAGGCTAGGTAGGGCGACGCGAATTTTATCAAAGATGGCCTTTGCCTGCCCCTTCTCGTCGCGGGACAGGAAATATTCCACGCCTTCCATGGCGATGATTTCGCCCTCCCTCAGAACGTTGTGAACCTCGTGCATGCGCCGTTCCTTGCGCAACTCCGCGGATTCGAAAGGATTTGGCTCTTCGCCATTCCCTTTTTCGACCTCTTCGGCCACTTGCTGGGCGATTTTTTCCAACATCTCGTCCTGTTCTTTTGTCAATTCAGCCATAGCGTACCTCGTTTATTGGTGGATAGAATGAATCCTACATAGGCAATTCAAACGCATTTTTCCGTTGGCGCAAAAAATCTCTTTTGGCAATCATCTTTAATTACCTTGCCAAGCAGGGTTTAATTGCTGAAAAATTATTTACCACGCCGTTCTTTGCAGACGAAATCGAGCCGTAGAGGACAGCCAATCAAGGAGAATTGCTCCGCAATCCGCCTGCGCAGGTGAGACAGGTGGGCGGCGGCCAGCCGCCGTCGGTCATTGCAGTAGAGGCGGATGGTCACCGGCGAAGATGCGGTTTGTAGGGCATAGAAAAGTTTGAAAGGCTTGCCGCCGCCGTGGGCCGCCATGCCGCCCCGACAGAGCTCTCCCAGAAACCTATTCAGCGGACCGGTGGCGATCTGTTGGCCGTTCCGCCGGCGCAAATCCAAGGCACAGGAACAGATCTCGCGGACTCCTTCACCCGTTGCCGCCGAGAGGAAAAGCAGGGGCAGTCCGGGCCAGCCGTAGAGCTCCCGCCGAAGGGCAGCGACAAATTCCCGCCGGAACTGGCCAACGTCTTCGTAGGCCGGTAGGGCGTCTCGTCGGAGGGCATCCTGTGCCAGATCCCATTTGTTTACCGCCACGGCGAAGCACTTGCCCGCCTCTCGCACTTCCTCAGCGATCGCTTTGTCGAAGTCCGTAAGCCCGCGGACTGCGTCCAGCACAAGAAAAACGACGTCTGCCTCGGCCAAAGCGCCACGGGAGCGGAGAGAGGCGAAGTACTCCACCGGCGAAGAGATTTTTTTATTCGCCCGCAGCCCCGCCGTATCCAAAAGCCGCATGGGATGAGAACCGTCGTCGCCATGAAAAAAAAAATTGCCAGGCACCGTGTCGCGGGTGGTGCCGGCGATGGGGCTGACGATAATGCGGCCAAAACCGAGCAGAGCATTGGCTATCGAAGATTTGCCCACGTTCGGTGCCCCCAAAAGGGCGACGGTGAGGGGGCCCGCTTTTTCTTGGTCTTTCTGCGGCGGCAAATCCCGGTAGATGCTAGCCTCCAGCCATTCGATCCCGCGGCCGTGTTCGGCGGAAATGGCAATGGGCGCTTCTGGAAAGCCGAGCGCGGCACATTCGTAGGCAGCTCCTTCCTGGTCCGGCCCATCGATTTTATTCACGGCCACCACGATTCGCTTGCCGGTCTTCCGCAAACGTTCCGCAATTTCGCGATCTTGGGGCAGTACGCCTTCGCGGCCATCAAGCACAAAAACAAGCAGATCTGCCATGGCGAGCGCCAGGTCTACCTGAGCTTCTACGGCGGGCACCAGCTCCGAGGGCGTTTCGCCATTTTCTAGACCCAGCCCGCCCGTATCCAGAAGGGTCGCCCCGTTGGGCAAATCTGTCGACAGAACATCTCGCGTAACCCCCGGCCGGCCATGCACAATGGCCTGGCGAGAATCGGTCAAGCGGTTAAAAAGCCTGCTTTTACCAACATTCGGTCTTCCTACTAGCGCAATACAGAACCGCTCCACGATGGCCCATCGTCGCTAAGCCATTAGGAAGAGGGCAAGCCAAAAACCGGCGAAGAAATTCTTTCGATGGAAAATTCGAAAAAAATCGGCCTTCTCACGGCGATTGCGATCATTCCGATCGCAGCGCCGCCTGAACCCAGTGCCCGCCAGAGTTGAAGCAAAATATTCCGTTGCCGCGTTCCGAGATGTGCCGAATGAGACCTGCAATCGTCGAGCTAATTCTGACTTGGTTCTTCTCCATGACCGCATTAAAAATGTCAACATCACCTTCGAGATTCTCTAAGAGCTCCTGATAGCTCCAAACACGGCGACCACCTCCGCCGTCGGCGGTGAAAAGTTCACTGGAAATGCCGGCGAAAGCGTTATTCGGTGACATATAGCCGCATGCAGCACAGGCAGCCTCTAATTCATTTAATTTGGAAGCGGACCATGGGGCGTTTGACAATTCCGAGTTCGGATCTTCACGAGATTTCATAGGAGACAAAACAAACACGGACACCCCACCGTCACTCAGCGGTACCGCTAGCTGCAAATGCGACTCTCCCGCCGACATGAAAACTACGATCTGTCCGGTGGCACGGCAGATTGTTGTGTGTTCGTAGTCGCCGCACCAGGCACCTTTCGGAAGGACGGAGTGGACGAGATGCCACATGATCCTACCTAGACCGGTAGATGAATCATTACGCCAACGACCTCGCGTGAGCATGCGTTCTTCGAAGACTCTGCCGCACGCCTGCAGCCTAATTTCTTCGCCCGCACTAAATAGCCTCATCGCAAAAGGAGTGCCGTGCTCCTGTGCCAAATCCCTGAAGCCTACCCATGGCAACGGGACCCGTACCGCTCGTGCTATGGATTGCAGCACCTGGACCCGATCTTCCGTCGAGTGGCTTTCGACATCGTACTGCATCGTTGCGAAAACCCTTCTCAGCGCATTCTGATGAGGATTTTCTGGACCAGCCGCCGCGCCTAGATAATTGCACAGCAGACAATAGTCCATAAGGTAACCTATTGCGCAGAGCTTTTCAATGTTCTTTGGGCTACACTCTCTTAACGCCAAATTCAAATGCTCAAAAAATGGATTTTTATGTCCACTTTCATTGAAAAGCCTCCCCAACAATGGGACGCCCGCTGATTCGGCTAGTGAGGGGAAGGTCGCAAAGCGGGAAATCGCCATTCTCAAAATAAAAGTATCCCTAGCTATCCTTAGGCCGCCATCGTGGATGGCCGCATCGCCGATCGGCGCATTGGCAATGCGGCGCATAAGATCCTCAGCTGCCTGACGTGTGTCCGATACACCGGAGGCAAGCTGTCCTTGTGCCAGTTCGTACCAAAGAATCTCTTCGCTTACTCTGCCTATAAATCGTTCTAATTCCGGGGCGTTCCTTAGGGTTTGGTCGTAGGACGAAAAATTACGTACTTCCTTCAATTTTGCTATCATTTTCTCGATGCGTACATTGATGGTGGCGTCTCCGGCGTAGTGCTCCCGCGATAGCGTTTCCAATTTTGAAACGATATCCATAATTCCCTGAGAATAAAGCTTTAGCCGGCAAAGTGTTGCGTTGTCGCTATCGCATACGAGGGAAGGATCTTGCCCGGCAACGACGGAAAAAAGACAATCGCCGCGAGCACCCCGGTCCCAAAGGTGAAATGTCAGATTGCCGAGCTGAAAAGTGCCCGCATGGACGGCCTTTCCCGCACGATAGTTTGGCGGACGCTCCGACACCGGCAGGACCGCTGGACTCGCCACTGGGGGTGTCGCATAGCCAAAGGAAGTGGACGTAGCCGGATCGGAAAGTGATAGCGGAAGACTTGCGGTAACTTTCGTCGGCCTTTGGAGGTCTACCACTGGCGCGGCCGCTCCAGCAAGCGTAAACGGGTTAAGCCGATCATGCGAAAAACGACCACCCGCCTCCGCCTGATCGAGCAACAGTAGGTTGATCCTTCGAACAAGCTCAAAAAAACGGCCATTGTGGAAGAGAAATTCCAGTCCTTCCGCAATGGTCACATTCCGGTGTTGCACCCTCCGTGCGAAAAGACTGTAAAATTCAATAAGGGCTAATAATGGATTCTCTCTAAACCCATAAGTTCGCCCTCTCTCTATCAGTACAGTTTCAAGAAAATTGCGGGAAAATTCTATCCATTCCATTTCCGTATCGATAGTTGTAACGAGTATAGTCATAGGAACGTAGGGAAGCGCGATCGGCGAAAGCGGCCTGACGGAGAGCACCGCTTCCAATCGCCTCAGATATTCATGATGGCACAGAACAACGTATCTGCTGCTGTCGCGCCAATTTCCGACTCTGTCAGCTGCCATTTGTTTGATGAATGAGTCATCTTGAATGCAGATAGATATAAGGAATGAGCCGAACACCATCGCAATTGAATTTTCTAGACTGACTGCTGCTTCCGGCCCGACCGAAGAGAGTGCGGCAAATGCGGCAACAAAGCGCTCACGGAAGGCGGAATACATCGCCCCATAGAAGGAATTTTGGGCAAATGGAAAATCCGGAAAATTTTCATTTAAAAAGCAAAGGGTGCACCGTTCCATGTACAGTGTTACCATTCGCACCTCGCCTAAAATGGCGTACGGCTGTTGCGTCACAGTCGAACCTTCAAAAAAATTCCAAAATGTGTTAGGAATATTTCTACCTATCGCGCTGACAACTTTGACGTACGTCTCAGTTAAAGCCACCTTCACCTGTGGATAGATGTTCCCGTAAAAATTATTCGTGTAGTCCTCCGGTAGCGCCGACGGAAGCGGCATTACCTTTTGCCTAAGTTCGGCATGCAAGCCGCTAGCCCGATCATTTTCTCCTATAAGGAAATCTATAGCTCCCTGGACGTTCGGCGGCAAACCAAAATTGTAAGCATTTGCCATGTAGAACACATGCAATTCGGCGATAAATTCGTCCGGCGAGAGCCTCGTGACATTAAGCTGCCTCTCTCTTACGTAAGCCTCAAATGCTAAGCAAAAATCTTGCCAAATTTCTCTATCTGGCCGCTGCGAGAATCTATGTGGGACGACACAAAAGAGTACTCCCGTCGACGTATGAATTAATCGCATAAACCCATTAGCTGCAGGATTTCCTCCAAGTGCTCTTTCGACGACCGATAGCCACGCCGCCCCAGAGCCAAGAAATGCCCCATGGCGTCGCAACACGGAGACGGAACCTGTCACCTCTCTCCAGCATAGTGAAAGCAAGTAGAAAGCGACCGTTGCCAAAATTCCGTTATAAACTTCTGCCGAACAGGCTCCACGCGAGCCAAGAACATTGGAAAGTTGGTTCACTAGCAGATAGAAAAGTGTCTCGCCCGGAATAGCTGCAATGGCGCTAGGATTCGGATTAAAAAACACAACTCTGCATGGATCTATGTCGGAGTCTTCACGGGCCATTTGCGTAAAGAAGAGTAAGGTCGTCGGATTTTGTGCTAGAGCCGTACCAAATGCCAGCTGTAAGTTGACGTCGCTGCGGACAAACTCATATTGCAGACGCGAAAAATTTTCAGAAAGATAGAACATGCGAGAGTTCATGTTCATGTTTCACGCAGAAAACGACATGAAAAGCAAACAAATAAAACACCGCATGAAATGCATAATAGGATGGAAGCACCTATGATTTCTGAAACCGGCAAAATTTTCATAGCATTAGCTCGACTACCGGGAGATGGACTGCCGCAATTCCGTTCTGCGGCGAGAAGCCTCTTCGCTGTCGTCATTTCCCAGCGCCATCAGCTGACGGGTCACATAGCGCCGATGAAGGCCGTTCAGACATTGCTCTAATTTATCTGAAAGATTTTCCTCGTCGGAGGCTAGAAACAGCAAACCATGAACATGATTTCGATCCTCGTCACCGAGCGATTCCTGGGCCTCTTCTGGTCCGACGCCGTTTCCGAATTCGCCGATGAAATAGTTCAGTAGCCGATCTTCAACCGCGCTCTCGTCGAGCCACTCTGGAAGGACCTGTTCCGCCAAAGTGGACCGCAGCTCCGGACGGCAGAGAAATAGCCAAAGGAGGTAATCGCCGGACCGGACGGGAGGACCGCCCACCGGCGGAATGGAATTCGCCAACGATTCCATCGGGGACCAGCGCAAGTGATCGAGCCGCAGGGCATCCAAGGGAATGGCCGTTTTCCGAGAGAGCTCCTCCAAAAGTTCCCACTCCACGCTGCGAGACTGGGCGGCTCCGATGGACGTCAGGATTTGACGCAGCGCCACCTGCCGCTTCCCCAGGGGAAAATTTGCGCCACCATTCGGCAAATGGGCCTCCACCAGGAGCTCCACCGGAGACAGGGCTCGTTCGCGCAGGGACCGGATTCCGTCTCCGCCCTCCCTCAGAAAAAATTCGTCCGGATCCATGCCGTCCGGCAGCGGTAGAAATTGAACGGCAATGCCCGCCCGGAGCGCGTGAGGAATGAGTCGCAGGGCCGCCGCTCGGCCGGGCCGGTCCCCGTCCAGCAGACACTCCACCCCATGGCCGTAGCGATGGAGGGTAGCCATGTGCAGGGCCGTAATGGCTGTCCCTTGGGCTGCCACGGCCGTCGAAAGACCACATTCCCAGCAGCGGATGCAATCCAGCGGTCCCTCGGTAAGCAGAAACGACGCCCCCTCCTGCAGCGCCTGTCGCGCCCTTGCGAGACCGAAAAGCACGGAAGATTTGTGAAAAATGGCCGTTTCGGGGGAATTGAGATATTTGGTCTCTGTCTCGATTGGATGGGTAATGCCTGCTAGCGCGCGACCGGAAAAGGCGATGACGCGGCCTAGTCCGTCTTCGATAGGCAATGTGAGACGGCCGCGGAAACGGGGCATAATGCGGTCAGGATGGGCTTGGGGCCGCAGAAAGAGACCGGAGTCCAAGAGAGCTTTTCTCGGGTAGGCGCGGAGGAATTTCTCTAAAATCTCGCCGCGCCAGTCGCTCGGCGCAAGGCCAATGCCGCAGCGCTCTGCGCAATCTAGGGTGAACTTGCGCTTTTGAGTCCAATAGAGCCGAGCGCTGTGAGCCTGAGCCGTTGGGCCAAAAAAGGTTTCTCGGAACAGAGTCGCCGCCCGCTCGTGAATAGCAAGCAACAGACCGCGCGGACTTTCCTCCGCTAATCCGGAACTTTTTTCAAATTCGAGCGGAAAATTGTACTTTTTTGCGAGAAATTCTACCGCTTCCACGAAGGTCATGCCCTCCTTCAGGCGGAGAAGGTCGATGGCATTGCCTCCATGGCCACTGCTGTAGCACTTAAAGATATTTCGTACGGGATTTACAAAAAAAGATGGAGTCCGCTCTTCATTAAAAGGGCTCAATCCACGCAGCATGCTGCCGCAACGGCGCAGCGATACGTAGGCACCGGCGACTTCGGCCATGTCTACCCGCTCCATGAGGGCGCGCAGAGAGGTCTTACTGATCCACGGCACGGGATGACACTAGGGAAGCACCTTCCCCGTTCAATGGTAAAAGTGCGAACGAGATAATACTGCAATTCTCTAAGATGCGGTTAGATACGGAAAGATGTGAACATAAAAGGAATAGGACGATCGGCGCGCCTAGCACTTTTCTTCGAATAGGCAAAGGCCCGCCGTTCGTTGTAAGAGCTCAAGCCAGTCGACAAAGAATTGCGGTGTCGGGTAGGGGGCCCATCGGACTCCAACCGGCAGGGCGATATCGTTGCGAGTGGGAATTAGATAGGTCGGCCCATCTGCCGCCATAGCGAGTCCTTCACGGCGGACCAGGCTGCCCAATTTACCTTCTATGACGGCAAGTTCAAAGTGACGATGGCGAGAGACGGGGACCAGCAGATGAAAGGAGCGTGGCCCGTCGCATTCCAGGATCCAACGGGCGACCCATTCAGGGCCACAGAAGAAGCGGATGGGAACTCCCCGGCCCAGCGCTTCGGCCGTGTCTACCAATAATTTTGTGGCCCGCAGGCCCATCAGACTTCCTGGCCCTCCGTTGACGAAAACTCCGGCTAACTCGGACCAGCTCACCTTTTCCTGCCGTAAAGTTTTTTCCACAGAGGAAAAAAAACCGTCTAAATTTCGCCCAAGCCGCCAATGGCCATGTCTTTTACCATCCAAGCGGACCACAGCGGCTAGGGCTTGGCTTTGGGAGCCGTCTAAGAGCAAAAAAGAATCCGTTCCCGTCAATTTACCCTCTGCCATTTTGCCGCAAATGAACCTTTCGTTGAATGTGGTCGGCCCACCTATCGGCTTGAGTGGGCAATAGTCTAGCGCCCTCCTCAAAGGTCACCTTCATCGTCGGAGCCGCAAAGTGGGGCAAGCTTCTCGGCCTCGGGTTTGGCTAGAGGACAAATTCTAACTGCAGCAAGCAGCGATTCGCAATGTCTTACATATTTTCCACCAACAGCATTTTTTACCCCATTCACGACCTCGGACATTACGTCGAGAGGAAGTTTTCCGAGTGCAACTCTAATTAGAGCTCTAATTTTACACATAAGATTTTCGCCGGGGGGACAATTTAAAGACGACCGTGCTAGGATAACAATCATCGCCGTTAGATTTGCCGTGGAATCTTTCGGTATTTTAGCGTCGTAATTCAGCTCGTCAGGCAACTCAATGTCACCACCACCGGCCACTGCCTGCAGATTTCCGTAATCGTCAAGCGACATTCTCGTGCCGTTCAGAAGTTTCCTCAACAGCATATCTGGCGAGACAGCGCGAAATGCGCTTTCTTTACCATTATCTATGTGACCATTATCTATGTGTACACAGCTCAGCATCGCTCTAATGGTAATTTTATTTATAGAGTCTTGTATTGCTGTCAAATAGCAACTGGCATTAGTATGATCGCACTTTTTTTGCTCCTCCATCACCCGCGACATGTCTTCGAATATACGTAATGCGATATCGGGATGGTTACCGACCATATCTTCACGTAAACATATGCTTCCGAGCGGCAGATCTTCATTTTCCCTGACATGCTGCCCGAGTTCATCTATTTGACGCTGGCAGCCATGGTCACGAAAAATTCCCACTTTTTCATGAACTAATTGCCCAGAGCCATCTCGAATGATTTTTGGCGAAAAAAATCGAAAAAAGTATGATCTGCTTGCAAATTCTCTCAGCACCGGAGCGTCTACGCTCTGAAGTTTCTTTACCTGTTGAGAGCTTGCGAGCGCTCCTACAAGCGGATTGTCCACTTGATCGGCAAAATGATCACTTTTGGCGAATTGCACGTGCCTAAGATCGTCCGAATTAATGCTCAATATGGTTTTCGCGTCTCCATCCGTGCAAATTTTTGATACGGACAACTCAATAACTTTACGAAGACCATCAATACGCTTCTTCAGATCTTTTCCGTCACGATTCATCTGTTTGGCGGAATCCATTGCTTCGTATTGAACAAGACTCTCATCAAGCATTCTGCTCCAATGGGACAAAAGTGAACTATCTACAAATCTTAAATTTTCTAAAACTCTTCGCTGTGCATCGTCCGCGGCACTACTAGCGGTTTCAGCGGTTTCAATGCACGTAATAATCGTTTTTATGTCCAGAGCTTTTTTTACATCTGCGTGGCCATCCTGTAGTAGTTTTGCATACAATGCATATGGACTTTTTATGCCTTTTAAGCTATCAAGATTCATCGTTAGGATTCTCCCTAACCCTTCTCCATCATCCAAAAGCACGGAAAGAGATCGATGTCCTTCAGGGAAGGCTTTCTCTACTTGTTCTTTGCTCCCAAATCTAAGCAAGACCTCCATCTTATCCGCCAATTCGCCTCTTTTTCCGGCGGAGAGGAAGGCTTCAGGTGGAAATTGCTTAAAGTGCGTATTACGCAATTTCCCAATATTGCTCAGCGTTTGTGCAGAAATGCGCTCCCAAGACTCGTGGGGCAAAAATTCCCCGACGCTTGCAAGGACCTCCTCGTTTAAGAGACATGCATATTTATTCACTATTTCGTCTTCGAACAATTTTTTTCCGAAAACATTATCCGCATTTCTCTTCAGTTCTTTAGAGATGACATCATCTCTGTCGCGGACCCATTTCAACAGGACCATACCTGCCAAATCGGAGCATCGATGTCTCATATTGTCATCATCGCCCATTTGCGAAGAGGGCAACATTTTGAGTTGAATCAAAATCATCGCGCAACAGAGATTCCAACTTTTCACATCGCTCAGGCGATCTATAAAGGCATCGCGCAATACAGATGTAGCAGTGTCGGCAGAGGCGACAACCTTATTCATCGCATCTGCGACAATTTTTTCTAATTCTTTTGCTGAAAATCTATTAATCCACTGAGCTGCATCTGCGAGTTGATCTTTCGTTCCATTGGTCAGCAAAAGTAATAGCAGCTTATGATTTAGCGGATTGGCAGTATCCTTCAGTTCGGAGAAAACGCCCCTCGCCGAAATTTTTCGCACAAGTTCTGGTTTTTTTTCTATAAGATCTACGAAGAAGGCAAGATTCGCATCAGTTTCCAACGTTCCTACATCGAGTTTGGCAAGCATGTTCTCCGGAGATAGACCAAAGGACTCCATGACGTTTTTGCCAACACGGACACCGCTCTCGATACTGTGGATTTGTTGCAGAACAAATAGGAGTTCGAATCCGCTCCTAAGATCGTCTTTTGAGTCGCGAAGTGTTTTTAGTTTATCGTTTAGTTTGGAAACTTCTCCACTGACACCTTCCGACTGCAGCCGGACCATTTTGGCTACCTGTCTTTCTACGGATAAAAGCAAGCGTTTCTGCAGATTTGGCCGCGATAGCACGGTAACTATATCTTCCACAGGAAATTCATTGATCGAGCTGCCACTAGCCAAAAAGCCAGGGATCACCCTCTCAAAGTATAAGTCGCTATGGTCCAATTTTAATTTCTGCAGTATCAGCGGGTCCCATGTTTCGCAGTAGCATATGCGCGACGGCGAAAGCATACGATTTTTCCCGTCACCTTTCCCTGCAGCAACGTATTGCTCGGGGAACTTTTCGTCATCGAACAACTCAAACGGAAAATATCTTATGGCATCAGTCATTTGCTTAAGCACAGGCTCGGCCAGTTGCGTGGCCGCATTTGTCTTCATGCTTTCATACTTCTGCCGCAGATCCACTATCGCATTGAATAGGGTAATCAATTGGGTGCTGTTCATTTTTGTTGCGGAGCATAGATAGCCTTCCAATAATTCTTCTTTATTAGCCCTATCGCATAATTCTTTCATTTTTTGCCCATTAAGACTCCCTGTAGTAATCCTTCCCAATCTCTCATTCATGCCCGCAATAATTGCCTTCAGACTAATGTAGCCCTCCTCATAGGCAATTTTTAGCAGTTTCTTTTTATGATTCAATAACCATTGTTTTCTTCCACCCACATCATTCATCCCATCACTGCCAACAGGAATTATACTTATTACACGACCTCCTATAGTATGTGGAACTCCTTCTTTTCTTCTATTATATACATCCTGTTTTGAACACATATCGCTTAGAGCTGCTATTTCTTCCTGATTCATGGATTGCGCCGCCAGATTCCAAAAAGCACCATTTTTCAATGGCGAATCATCGCTACTTAGATCGATCAGCCGAAAGAACGGCAGGCTTCGACCATCACGGTCGGTGGCCGTGAGAAAATTCGCCATTTGCCCATCTATGATCCCTTTAAGTACCTTGTGATCGTCTTGCGCCATGAGACCGCCGGAAAATAGTCCAGCAACCAGTTCCTGATACTTTCCTTTCTGATCACCATCTCTAATACTCGCGGCGATTTGTCTCATTCGAACAAGTGGCAAATCCTTGCCATTCCCATTACCCACCAGTCGCGAACAACGTTCCCAAGCCGCCTGAAAAGAGTCAACCGCAGACAGGCCGAAGTTGCAATAGTAGACGATATCATTGGCTATTGCGTCGGAAAACATAGCGACCATCCGCGCAGTATCGAATCCTGCGTCTTTTTCACCTATCGTAGCCAACCCGTCGGTCACAAACTTTTTTGCAGACCGGACAGAAGCCAAATTCTCCACATGGGCAGTTTCAAACTCTCTACGTAAGGCGTTATATACCGCCACCATTTTTGCGTCGTCGGGCACAATTGCATTCACATCGTCGAGTAATGCGGCTATGTTGCCTCCTTCTGCGATAATGCTGCGTCGCAGTTCATTTAGCCTTCGATCATGTTCAAGACCCACGTCAGCAGCTACATTTGCAAAGACACGATCTATAAATTGCCTTCTTTCATCTTCCGAATCTAATGCCCCATCTGCGAACGGGGCAACGGCCACATAGATTTTTAAAACAGCTTTTTTTGTCTCCTCCGTGTCGTTTAGAAATTCCTTATCGCGAAGCAAAGAAGGAAGTGCCATTTCCGGATCCGCTCCTGCGCATATGTGCCTCGACACATACTTTTCTACGGCACTCCTATGGTATTCGAATGCGAAGGACCGCAGCACGCAAGCCTGTGCAGCGCGCAACCGTGAACATTCCTCCCGCGCATCAGAACCCTCGTCCATGTATTGTCGGATTTTTCTGGAATGTATATCCGTGACATTCGTTATGACACTATTAATATCCCTCCCACCAAAGGCAGCCGCTCTTTCTTTCCAAATGCCGCGCGATAGGGGCCAAAGCTGCGCGGGAGACAGCATGGCAACTTGCTCATCAGTCCCATATTTAACAATATATCGTAAAATCGGCGCCTCTGGAGTTAGCGCTTCAATAGCGGAATGAGGGACATTCCGAATCATATCTACAAATTTCATCCCATAAGGTCTATTAGCTTCGCCGACCACATTAAAGCTAAGATCGAATTCGACTCCCACCCCATTATTATCCATGTCGCTCAACTCTTCTGCCGATAGCGCGCCAATCGCATCCTTCCCTCCCCATCTGAGGATATACGAGACAATACAGAGGTCGATTACTCTGCCACCGCATAGCGTCCTTAGTCTCGCCACGTCGACAGCTCGCAATCGGGCCAGCGCCATTGGATATTTTTTGCAAACCGTATTAAAAAAGTCCCGCCAGTCATGAATAACATCATCGGGACAGGTTCTTTCACGACAAGAGAACCACGTATTCCCGTCATTGAATTCGCCTATTTCCAGCAATTCACCAGCGAAATTCCCTAGCTCCGAAGAATCGGTAAGATGTTCCCAAATTGTCTTCCAAAATTCCACATAGACCTTCGCCAGACCGAGGGAATCCGCGCCGCCAACGCTCCTATCGAATTTGAAAACCTTATAAAGATTTAGAGCGGTTATTTCCGCCATTATTTTAGCTGCCACAGTCGTCGCATCTCCTTCTGGTTCATCCGGAAGTATGTCAAAGCCCGCAAGCGGCAGCAGAGCACAAATCGTTGCCACATCCTCATCGGCATATCCATTAGCGCTAGACCTACTAAAATAGTCTACTTCCAATGCGGATATCCGATAGTAAACCGACCCCCACATTTTATCAATCATATCACTTACATTATAGTCAACTAAATTTGCGGGCGGCACCCTAGCCGGATCAAAATTATCTGGATCAAGCTTCCGAATTTCTTTTAAAATATCTTCCTGTGACAGCCCGCTTAGCACAAGATTTCTAGCGAAAATTGCTGCCAACCTTACAGATTCCGGTTCATTCCTCCAAAAATTACCTCTAGGAATTTGTGGAAAATCATATCGCATTAGGTATGCCACCGTTACATAGGCATTATCGGATTTTATTTTCGCAACGCGTTCATAGCTAAGACGCCCCAACCATGCACGATACCTATCATGGCTGGAGGTACCTTTATCATCTTCTGGGAAAAAATCTACCGTCTCGCGATTCGCCTGACCACCTGGAAGACTATCGGACGGCAGCGACAACGCTTCGCTACTGTCTATTCCCGTCACCCCAAGTCGTTGATTCCTACTAATCACCTCTAGCAGGCCATCCGGGAAATTATTGGGATCGTAGTCACGCTCTATCAAGAGCTTTAGCAATCGGCAACAATCGTCGCTGACGTGACATTTCGACGGGTAGATATCTTCGAAATTCCAATCGATTTCCCCGTCGAAGAGGGCCATGCGGCCTTTGGTCAATTTATCTACTGAAAATTTTCCATCACGGATGAGTTCATAGATTTGTCCTGCGGACAACAGATGTGCTATTTCTTGGCAGAGCGCATCTACTACTTCTTTGTCGCATTGGGCAACATCTTCATTGGTAGCAACAGGAGTGTACTCATTAGTGATCCTTTGTAGCGTCTGACCGTCCTCTTTGAATCTCTCAATAAATTCTTTCCTTTTTAGCATTTCCAAGCAAAGCGGCTCATATGTTTTCATCGAATCGAAAAACTTCGGATCTTCGGCTAAAAACTTGACTATCTCGTTGCCGTATTCCGTACCTCTCGTGGCGCGCAGAAGGTCTGTCAGCGTTTGCTTCGAATCACCTTCGTTGTCTTTTTTCAATGCGAGCGTTTGAACAACTTCCCTCAAAATAGGCTCCCCCCCATCGTTTGTCCTTGCCCGCAAAATGGAAGCCGCAATTGAGCTGGCCAACTGATTACCCTTCAACTTTACTAGATTGGTAACGCTCGCGGATTTAACGTATTGAGTAAAGAATGGCCGACAGAGGCCAGGCGAAATGCTTCGCACCCGATTCGGGTCCAAGCTATCACTGGTTAGGATTTCTGATAGCGCATCCTCGTCAAAGTTAAGCGACCAAAATGCACAAGGCGAGTAGTTACGAAAGCATTCACAACGGTGAGTGAGCTGATTCGCATTTATCGCTTTACCCGTATAGGTCAGTCCCTGATACTCCACCTGTGCCATTTCGCGGAACAATGCGCCATCCCCAGGCGCTGCGGAATGCTTTGTTTGTGCAATCCTACGTATCGCTTCAAATGCATAGCATTTGTTGCTATCCGCATCGACGTTTCTCAGCAGCCTTTTCACATCTCCGTGACGGCCACTCGATACGGCGCTTAGTGCTATTACATAAATAACAAGCGGTGAATATTTGTATACAGGAAGGCCTCCTGAATTTGGCTTATATTTAGAAAATAAGTCCAAATTAATTAGCGGAGCTAATGCCTCTCCAAAAGAAGTTTCACCTGGGCGAATTGACGCAAGCTTACTGGCAACGCCATCGCCCAATGCACTCCTTACCTCAGTAAGCATTTCATCACTAATGTTGAACCCGGAACGGAAAAGTTGATCGTTATTATGGGTCGATATCATGCTATCTACTTTGGCGATTCCCTCTACCAACGCATCGCGATCCATTCTACTTTGTGGGATAGAGAAAATGGAAAGCTCCGTGAAACGTCTAACAAGCTCAATATCCGCGCCACAATTCGCAACGAGTCTGCTATAGCTTTCGCGAATGGACGACATGACCGTGACATCGCCCTGCCACATGGCCCGCAGTAGGCGTAAGTCTTCAATGGCGTGCTTGTAGGCTTCGGCCAACTGAGGATTCGCGTTGGGTTTAATGCCATCATTGAAAGTGGCGCTGGCAATGCGAACCCCGGTCGTACAATTTATCAATGCGCAATCTCGAAGATCATTCGATCCAATTTTCTTCTCTATTCCCTTCGCTTCCTCCTCAGTAACCAACACAACCGAAAAACCACCATTGTCATTCGGATACATTATCGCGTAGCGCGGTCTCGGATGCGAGTCATGGAAAATGGGTATGACATTCTGATAGGCAAGACAAAAATTTACGGATCCACGCACGCAACCAAGTACCGAACTATAGAGCTCATATCTTTCCTGATTTGCCAGGCTATTCGCCGGAAAGCGAATTTTGCTAGCGCTTCGGGTAAGGAATTTACCCATTTCCAAAGAAACGGCAAGACCATCTCTTCCATCACCAGTCGCAAAAACTATATTTCTAGCCTGTGACCCTACACCCCTCGACTTGCTCACGACTCCCCGTTCAAAAAGCTCCTTGGCTTTAATGCCACCTACTCCACTCCAGTAATCTTGAGTCGGCAGCCGTGTTCCGGTGGACACAGCGTTGTGCCCGCCGTACTCCTGAAGCGTATCTACGGTCATTTCTACCTGTTTTTGGACTTCTACCTGCACCTCTACGGTAGCGTCCGAGTCCAGCGGTATTTCTCCGACAGACCGTCTTGAACTCTGCACGTGAATAGGGCCTAATTTCCTTTCGGCTGAGCCTATCTTATCCTTCTGGATTTTTACATCTTCTAATGAACAGGTCAGCCAATCGCTTATGTTCTTAACATCAATTTTGGTAGCGTCCGTGCTGTTACAAAGCATATTGCCTTCCATCTTTAGACAAAGATCGAAGAGTCTACCGCTTTCCTTTGTGAAATAGTTTCTCAACTTAGTGACGCGAGCATCATTGCTCCCCACATTTGCAATACTGCGAATGGCGATCTGAAGACTCTGATAGCTGCGACGCAACAGGTTTAGAGCTTTGCCCGAAAGCGACTCATTCTGCTGCGCGCCTTCGTAGAGTGTGGAAGGATCGAAGGAATGTGCGTCGCTAAGAAATGAATTTAATGCCCCGAAAAATGGCACCAGCTCTGTAGCGCGCTGATTTCTTTTATCTGGAGAGCTGGCCAACTCGTTATCGGAAAATACATTTACAGATTCTTGCACAACCCAATTACTAACAATTCGCTTTATTTCGCATAGAATAGCCATCATGGCCTGTTTTGCGGTCATCTCCCTGTCGTTAAACTCGAACGTTGCCACTATGTCTTCACCCGTCAAGTCGTTTTTAGTAACTCCACCCCTAACATCTGCTCCGCTTTTCACCATTTTCTCCATCAAATGATCCGGAATGGCGATGCGCAAATATTGAAGCGGCTCTTTGCTTTCCAGCAGTTTCCGCGCCCGCAGAGCGGCCTGCCCGGCAGCACTAGTTCCCGTATCTCCTGGGTGCGCAACGAGAAGAAACTCACCATCGTTCGGCATGGGCACATCAACTCCAACACACATGCCTTGACTGAAGGCCAGGATGGTATTTTCGGGAGAAATGCCAAAGTGCTCATAGACAGTCGACCCACTCCCTTCAAACATTCTTGGCTCGTCGCTGTCGCTTAGCAGCATGTAGCGGCGGCCATCTCTCCCCTCATAGCCGACGTTAACCTTCCGCCTCATAGTATAATCGCCGTGGTCGGAGGCCATGTATTCTCGTATGGCGACAGCCAATGTATACCCCGGATCGGGGTCGATTTTACCTTTCTTTTTCGCTTCATTGACCGCAATTTGATAGAGAATGCCACCTACGTCTCCTATGCCGCAAAGGTGCTCTAGCCCGGTTTTTCTCGCGTCTTCCGTGAAGGAACCATCGAGAAAATCGGCCACACCTTTAGAACTCGGAGCGACGGTAAATTCGCGCAATTTCTTCATCTTGCTGACGCGATCCTCCTTTCCGCTAAACGTCTCGCAAAGGGCGGGAATGTGCTCCGGTACGGCACAAAACTTATCATAGAACATTGGATCCCATGGCCACGGCTCTCCAGGGGTCCCGGTAAATGCCAAAACTTCCGAAAAAAATGGTAAAACCGCGGTAGCTCGCACTTCACGCGAATCCGCCGGCGCCAAAATGTACTCGGAAATACTATTACGCATCACCCGCAGAGCTACTTCGGGATGCTGCACCATATCCTTGCAGACTTTTTGGAAAACTCCATCCGAATCGTTAAGCGCATCTGTTAGCGTTGGCTTATAGTCAAGTCCTTCAAATGTTTGCGTAAACAGCGTTCCTGCTACCGTATCATTCAGTGACTTTTTCCCAGTTCGCCTCATTTCTTGCCTGGCCGTTTGCTCACTGTCAGCAACGCTCTTGTCCCAAAGCGGTTTTGACATGCCAGAATTTACGGCAAGCTGGTAAATCAGCGCAATAGAAGAACCGGCGTGGGCATATTGCGAATCGGTCGGAGTTCCATCTTTGTAGACCCGCAACGCGGCGTTTTTCTCGCAACCAGGACCATAGTTAACACCCGCCGTTTTCTTTAGAGAGGAGAAAAGCTCGTAGGCGAGCATGCCGCGCACAAGACGTAATTCGCCGATAAACGGCGCAAGCTGCGTTTTTGCGGCGACAGCTTTTGAGAAGGCGACGTCAATTGCTTCGATTTTGGAGCCTACTTCAAAAGAAGGCGACGTAAGGTAAGTTTGCAAATCTGCAACTGTGCACACGAATTTCAATTCCTCGTCCAGCAATTCCCCACCCGGCCCATCAAAAGTAAACGTTAATTCATTTCCAGGGCCATCGACGGTTACGCCAACCGGACTCACGGCGGCAGCTCCGGGGGCAGGCGGCACTGCTGCCGCCGCTGCCGCCGGCGACGTACGTTCACGCAGCAATTTAACGATCATGTAGTCCGCCAAAACTTTGGCGGCCTCACGATATTTCTCCTCCGTTACGGCAGCTTGCTGGTTTGTTGACAGTTTAAAGTTCTCGCGAACCTTCGCAAGACAATCGAGATCGAACTGCAATTTGCCGCCGCCGGGTCCACTGGAACTCCACTCAAGAGGAGGTTTCAGACTAGCGCTTGCCATCGCCTCATAGAGGTCGTGCACAATATCAAATGTTCTCCCGGAAATTGTGGCAGAACTGCTTTGATCTGTCAAAATGAAAGACTTCGTCGGATCAAAGGTTTTATGAGCTTCGTCGGCAAAAAGTCGCCCCTTCGTTTTCCAGGTTTGCAGAATAGAGCTCAAAATTTGCAAACGTTCCAGCGTTTCGTCTCGCCCCTGCGTGAAGACGGCACCGCCTTCGCCCATTTGGCTGGAAATAAGTGTCACTTCCATTACAATTCGCTGCAGAACAGCATCATCCAAAAGGATCACTTTGCCTCCATTTTGGGCGGCATCTTCCACCTCACTTAATAACCGTCGTAATTTGCTGATATTTTTGGTAAATCCTACGAGATCGTCTTCCACAATCGCACGAAAATTGACGACTGTCATCGATTGGCCGAGCGTATCGAATGTATCCTTATACACGGAAGGCATTTGGTTTGTAGCAACAAGAATTATGGGAATCAGTCCCAGCGCGTCCGCCGCGATACAACCGGTCGGAATCATGACCTTCGTTTTTCCGCCGCCCATGATGGTGGAAACAACTCGACCGGTGGCGCGATCATTTTGCGCTTTTCTTGCTTCGGATCCGGTTACAGCGCCAACGGTTTCAACTAAATGTTCCATTTGATTCGGACGTAGTCGAAGGCCGGTCATGGCTCCCCAGGCGAGAGTGGTGATGGCCAAGGTCGCACTTCCATTGAAGGCAACAGCGTGATCATTGTTCCACTCATCAACCAGCTTATCCCTTCTAGCTTGCTGCACGTCGTACGCATATTGATACCTGCACACTAGATCCGCATACGTGATTAATTCTTTAAACAAATCGCCAATGGCGCCATATTTTTTAGCAAATTCCGAATTCATTTGGCATAGACGAGACGCAAAACGAGCACAGTGAAAAGTACCTCTACCATCACGCTTTTCACCCACAAGAAGCAACAGCGGGACGGCATCCTCGGCGCAAAGATTACGCACATTGCCGCCTGGCACTTTACTACTTGAAGGATTATTTAATAAATTTTCAACCTTCCTTTTCTGCGCGAGAAGATTAGCAGAAATGGTCTGTAACGCGCCTTCCGCTTCGCTTACCTTTAGCTCACATTGCCACTTTCGAAGGTCCACTACCTTGCCCCATAGACCATTCACATGAGTGGCGATGCTTCCTGATATGCCAGCATCACTGTCTGCTGCATCTTTAGCTTCACCACCTTGCTTAGCGCTTATCGACGTCTGCAACCTGCCAGCTTTCTTAATGAGAGTTTCACAAAGCTGAAAATTGCCCTCTTCCAAAGGCGTTACGGGAGTTCCAGCTGCTTTTTTTGCCTTAATTGGCTCCAATCTGCGATTAGCTTCCTGGACGAAAATCTGGATGTAGCGGCGGCATTCACATGGGGAAAGATCCATGGCGAATCTAGCGTTATTTGTGATATCATAAATGTACTCATTAGCTTGATTCGCAAAATTTTGCAAATCATTGAAAGACAGGCTTTCCAGAAAAACGCCATTCGTATCTGCACATAGACGAAAGAGTCGAATTGCCTCCAATTTCTGCGCCGTAATCGCATCGCTGCCGCTAGCGTTAGCGGCTGCTAGAGGTGGCAATGAGGCGATAGTAAATCGTAACTCTTCATAGAGAGCAAGTTCAACCGCACTTAGCTGACAGCCTTGACGGATACGCGCCCTCTGCATCATCTGCGCAGCGGTCGATCGTTTCCCGCTCCGCAAAGCTAAGATAGCCATAGCCAAATAGCCAGATGGGCTATCGCAATAATAGGAATCCGCCTTCACCGAAAAGTCTCGAGGCCTAAACGTCACATTTGCGATGTCTCGGGAGAAGCGTTTGCCGACTTGATTTCCCGAAAAATGAAGCAAATCTTCTATGCGAATCAGCAATTCGTAGCGCTCTCCCGATGCCTCACGATCGTGCAGTACAATGCCGTTACAGTAGTCATAGAGCGGATTAAAAACGACCGTCTTTTTGGGATCTGCCAAACTTGGCCTGTGAATTACCTTGCTGGCCAGCTCCAGTGCTGGATGTCGCAATAGCACAAGGGCCTTTCTTTTTACGACGCTGCCGGAAACATCAAATTCGACCTCGTCGAAGCGGAGGGCGGTATCGTCGTCGTACTTAAGATCTGAAATGTCCGCACTGCTTATAGATACACCATCTTTTCCATCGGCCTTGGTGCCGGACAGCAATACGCGCGAGCTATCTCCGCCGACAAAGGAAGTAAAATATTCCAGGTTACTCGGTGCCAGGCCAACTCCGCCGATGGGAAGATTTTTGCTTTTCGGCATCAGCACAAGCCTATCTTGACGGCCCGCTGTTCTACGGTCAAAAATTTCCACACTGGTGGTCGGATTGCCCATAACATGCGCCGCCGCCGCCTTCGCCTCTAAAACAAAGTGAATGGTCGGCTCTGTACCCTTTTTCGCATCGCGTAGCGTGAAATATATGCGCTTTTCTCCTCGAGGAGGGATGCCATTATCGCCAACCGGCATCCATAGGTCGTAGGTCCCAGCCAAAAGCGCCCGAGGCACAACGTTGTCCAAACCGAGAACCCTGAGGTCTTCCTCGTTGCGAATGAGCCGAGTCTTTTTTTGCTTGCCGAATATGCTATCGCTTGGCCCTCCTCTGGCCGCTGGGGCCGCAGCTGGGGCCGCAGGCGGTTGTACCTTTTCTAATTCAATGTGCCAAGGTTCGTCAGTTCGCCAGACTTCCACAAAGACGCCATTTTCTGCATAGCGGGGACTGATGAAGCGCGCCTTTGGTCCAAAACCGCTTATTTCCACGGGTTCTCGACCGAAGCGCTCATAGTAAGTCTCCCCTGCATCATTGAGGATGCCAAACCTAGAAACTATTGGGTATTTTTCATCCAAATAGAGGCCAAGAATCGGAGCTCCACCGGATTCTCGGTTGGAGAGCTCGGGAAATGCATTAAAAATCGTAATTTTATGGTCTTTGCCAGGAATCATTGCAGAAGTAGTGCCTCCATAGGCTCTATAGACTCCATAGACTCCATAGACTCCAAGTCCAGGTCCAACATCTTTATTACAATAAAGAAGCGGCGGGTAGCCGGGAACCGCATCGGGACGCAAAGATTTCAATGCAACCATCCTTTGTGCGCCATTCCAGCAACGCCCGGAACAGGTAGGGCAACAATCACGGGTAGCATTTGCCAACTCTTCGCTGATGGTGGATTGCGAGACAGACATGTCAGGAGAAAGACAGCGAGGATCCTGAGCGT
>JAIRTQ010000051.1 GCA_031254835.1 Puniceicoccales bacterium
TGAGCTGGGAGCTCGTTCGGGGGGCCAAATGAATCGCCCGTGCGCCCGTGTCCTGCCGTTGACCGTTGCGGGCGACGGAGATAGACAGCACTTCCCCTCGAGCCCGCTCGCCGGTCAGAAGTAAGGCAGGGTATTTCATAGTGAGCCGGGAGCCAATGTTGCAGTCAATCCAGCGGATCTCGGCGCCCTCGAATGCTTTAGCACGTTTTGTGACCAAATTGTACACATTATCAGACCAATTCTGCACAGTGACGTACTGCACCTTTGCACCTGCCAGTGCCAGCACCTCCACCACCGCCGCGTGGAGGGTAGTCGTTTCGAAGCGTGGCGCGGTACACCCCTCCAGGTAAGTAACTTCTGCATTTTCTCCAACCACAATGAGAGTCCGTTCGAATTGGCCAAACTGCTCGGCATTGATTCGAAAATAGGCCTGCAGCGGTTTCGCAACCTTCACGCCGGGAGGGACATAGATAAAGCTGCCGCCGCTGAAGGCGGCACCGTTGAGAGCGGCAAAGGGGTTGTCGCTGGAGGGGACCAGGGTGCCGAAATGGGGCCGAAAAATTTCTTCGTGGTCCCGCAGGCCTTCCGAGGAGCTCACAAACAGAACTCCTTGTTTAGTAAGATCTTCCTTAAGACTGGCATAGGCCATTTCGCTATCGAACTGGGCTTCCACGCCGGCGAGAAATTTTCGCTCATTTTCCGGGACGCCGAGCCGGTCGAAGGTACTTTTCACGGCTTCCGGCACATCCTCCCAGTTCCGCTTTGGAAGCTGCTCCTGCGCAAGATAATAGCGAATATTTTCGTAGTCCAGGTCCGTCTTTGCTAAAGGAGCCCAGTCCGGCATGGCGAGTTTTTTGAAAATCCTCAAAGACTTTAGGCGGAAGGATAATAGCCAGTCCGGCTCCTCTTTCAGCCGTGAAATGTGGCGCACTGTCCGCTCGCTGAGACCGCGGCCGGCGTCGTAGGCGTAGTCCGTCCGATAAAAAAAATCTTCGCCCCGGCGTTCATCACTCATGTCGCTCTCCCGTAAATGGTTGGAACCCGTGCCGTTCGATTTCGGCCGCCAGTTCCGGGCCGCCGGAACGGACAATTCGGCCCTCTTGCAATACGGCCACGCCATCGGGCACTAAAATCTCTAAGAGCTTTCGGCTGTGAGTGACCAGAAGGATCCCGGTGCCCGTTTCGCGAAGCCGGCGGAGCGCTTCCCCGACGAGAACCAGCGCATCCACGTCTAGGCCGCTATCAATTTCATCGAGAAGGACAAAGCTAGGTTTTAGGAGCAAAATTTGCAACAGCTCGCAGCGTTTTCGTTCCCCGCCGGAGAAGCCCTCGTTGACGGAGCGATTGGCCCAGGATCGGTCCATGGAAAGGCTCCCCAGTGCCGTGTAAAGCTCGCCATAGAAAGAAATTACATCAAATGTCTCGCCCGCTTGGAGCCGCGCCTGCCGAGCGCCCTTGAGCAGCTGGGCAACGGAAACTCCCGGCAGATCGATGGGATTTTGGAAGGCCAAAAAGATGCCCCTTCTGGAACGCTCTTCCGGTGGTAAGTTGTTTATCTCGATCCCATTCAATAGAATTTTGCCGGCTGATAGGAGAAAATCCGGATGGCCGGCGATGGCCTTCAACAGGGAGCTTTTCCCGGCGCCGTTGGGACCCATGAGTACGCACAAACGGCCGGCGCCGACATCGAGGCTAACATCCTCTACAAGCGCCAGTTCACCATATTTTATTGATAAATTTAATAAGGATAGTGTGCCTGCCATCGAACAAACTATGGGCCCCTCCCGTGATCCGTCAAGCGGGCCGGATCTCTAAGCAGGGCAGCCACCTGTGCTTCCGTGAGTCGGCGATGGCGGCCGGGTTGGAGGGCACCCAGCTCGAAAGAGCCGATACGGTAACGGACCAACCGCCTAACCTCGTAGCCGAGAGCGCCCAACATGCGCCTGATATGCCGCTTCTTACCGGCATGCAGCACGATGGCGAGATGTCGGCGGCTATCGGGGAGGACGCGCAGGGAGTGGAGTGTGAGCCACTCGCCGCCATCGTCCACTCCGCCCCGAAGCACGCGCTGATGGTTCTCTTCCAGCGGCTTATCGATCGTTACGTGATAAATTTTTTCGACCCGCCGGGAAGGATGTAAGAGCGCCGCCGCCAGCGCGCCGTCGTCCGTCAAGAGCACCAATCCCTCGCTGTCTTTGTCTAACCTACCGCAGCAGATAAGTTTGCGCTGTTTATGGAGTGGAAGAAGGGCATAGATCGTCTCCTGGTCGCCGTGATGCGGGTCCCGGTGCGTGCAGAGGTAGCCGCGCGGCTTGTAGAGCGCGATGACGGTTGAAATCTTTTTCTTGGGCAAGCAGATATCTTCGCCACGGAAGGTGACCGTGCTCGCACCAATTCGAATGGACATGCCCAATTGTGCCCGCTGTCCATCCACAAGTACTTCGCCCTGAAGAATCGCCTCTTCGGCCCGTCGACGGGAGCAGGTGCCACAGAGAGAAATGTAGCGCTGGAGTCGCATGGATTGTCCGTCCGCCATCATTGGCCGGATGGGAGTGCGGCTGCGACCAGGAGGCAAGCTTTTCCCGCCGATTTGCCAACTGTCAGCTGAACGTTTTCGTTTTCCCCTTGCACTCAGCGAGATCCACTTTTGCCTTCGTGGCCATGGACAATATCGTGGTGCGACGGGTCATCGTCGTGGGAAGTGGCTGCGCGGGACTGACGGCGGCCATCTATTTGGCCCGTGCGGGGCTGGAGCCGCTGGTAATTGAGGGAAATCTTCCGGGCGGGCAGTTGACGCAAACATCTACGGTGGAGAACTATCCAGGATTTCCCGACGGCATCGGCGGCTACGAATTGGTGGAAAGTATGCGACGGCAGGGAGAGCGTTTTGGTGCGGAATTCGTAGGAGATCAAATCGAAGCGCTCTCCTTACAAGGGGAACAAAAAGTACTGCAGGGCAAGGAAAAAACTTACCATTGCCAGGCGCTACTTATAGCTACCGGGTCTGCCCCAGTCCCGCTGAACGTCCCCGGCGAAAAAGAGTACGCTGCCGGCGGCGGGGTGAGTTTCTGCGCGACCTGCGACGGGCCCTTCTACCGCAATAAGATAGTAGCGGTAACCGGCGGCGGAGATAGTGCCGCGGAGGAAGCCCTATTCCTAGCCCAGTTTTGCGAAAAGGTCTTTCTAGTTCATCGAAGAGACCGCCTGCGAGCATCTAAGATAATGGCAGAGCGCGTACTGGCCTGTGAAAAAATTGAACCGCTTTGGAACCGCACGGTGCTGTCGGTGGAGGGGGACAGTCAACGGATGGATGCGCTAATACTTGAGACCGTAGGAACCGGAGAAATTTTTCGCCTGCCCTGCGCAGCACTCTTCGTGTCTATTGGCCATCGGCCCAACTCCGCTTTCGCCGGCGAGGTATTGGAGTTGGACAAAGGAGGCTATTTTTGCCATAAGGATAACAATTTAACGAACAGCGCCGTCCCGGGAATTTTTTTGGCGGGGGACTGCGCCGATCCGCTCTACCGGCAGGCCATTATTGCCGCTGGGACTGGAGCTCGGGCAGCCATTGCCGCCGAACGCTGGCTGCTGGCACGGTGAAATTGGCCACCGAATGGGAGAATATTCCCGAAGTCGGCTGCAAGCCCATTCCATAACTTTCGAAGATTGGAAAGGGTCCGCGCGAGCCTAGCTCGCGCGGACCCTTCTCGCGTGCGCCACCGCGAATTAGTTCTATAGCGACCCATCGATCGCCATTAGGATGATCAAAAAATTTTTCGTGTGCACTATGAAGCATTCGCGCTACGCTAAAATTCATACATTGCGAATTTTTCTTGCAGACTCGCACATATTTCTTACGCCTTAGCCGTATGCAAACAGCGGCGCCATCTACTAAGCCTCGCCACATATCGCTCTCGAACTACGGCAGCGATTCTGCACAGTGAGATCGGAAGAGCGTCGTGTA
>JAIRTQ010000044.1 GCA_031254835.1 Puniceicoccales bacterium
CAGGAGTCAATCGCCGATGGGAAATTTGCGAATCGCAAAACCGGGTCCATGTTCACGGCTCCCGCGGCGCCTTTGGCGCCGCGGGGCCCCTTAAAACTCATAAACAGCGCGGAGGGAGCCGCTTATACTCTTCTGCGTGCCCGTGGAGCCGCGGAGGGAGAGCTTAGCCCAATGCGGAAATTGCACGACCGCCGACGTCGTCAAAGACCCGGCGACACGGACAAAGTCCACAGCCAAAACATTTTTCTCCGAGGCGAACGCGATCGATGGCATCGGAAACGACGGCTGCGGCCGCATCGCGCGAAGGTCCGTCCTTCATGGCCATCCAGACGCAGCCGATGGCGACGGACGCAGTGACAGCCGGAGCTTTGAGCTCCGACCCCACTGCATCGTCCGACGCTGCGCACATTTTCTCAAGCATTCTGACATTTGTACTAACACGCCGACGGCGTAGCAGCAGAGGGCCAGTTACCGACTCTCTCGTAGAAAGCCGCATTGCGGCCCCTGCTCTATCCCACTCCGCCCTAGCGGCAATAAGCAAATTGTGAAATATCAACTGCGGACTACTGTCCATCTTCGGGCCTGTCGCATAGGTCGATTTCCGGGTTGTCCGACCCCGCTTCCGATGCGAGCTCCGGGGGAACGGATTCGCCTTCCACAAGGAGTCACCGGCGACAGATTCGAAGTCCTGCGGCCGTGGCGCCTCCGCCTCAGCCGCCCGCCGTTCTTCGGCCAACCTATTCTCAGCCAAACGTCTCTCAACGGCCACGCTCATTTCTTCAAGAACGGTCGGGTCGACCTGTGCACCTTCACGGACGCAAGTCACGGCAATGGCCCTGTCGAAAAAACCTGCAAGCTCCGCCCATGGAACATTTTCGCTGCTTCCCTCCATGCAAATGGAACACGTCTGTGCCAGCAGCGCCATTGCCGGAACAACATCGCCGTCGATTACCGCCTTCAGCCCCAAAGCCCGAGCGCAGACGTTGACACGATCCATATTCGTTAGAATCGAAAACAACTCATCAATTTCCGCATCGTCCTCGCATACGCACAGCCTGTCGTACAGTGCACTCTCACTTTTATTAATGAAGGCATAGAAACCCTCGACAGCACTATCGATTGCTGCGAAATCCATACTCGTACTCATGTTTTTCTCTCCTATACGCAGCCAGTTACAGTAACAGACATCGCGACGCCCGGCGGGCTCTCACCTCAGCCAAGTAGTCTTCCGCCACTTTGCGGTCCGCTGCAGCTTTCGCCATTGCTGCAGCCGTAACGGGCTCCGGTGTCGCCGCGCGAGCCTTCATTGCAGCTAAGCGGTCTTCCGCCGCTTTGCGCTTTGCTGCAGCCTCCGCAGCCTCGGACTTCGCAGCAACCAAGCGGTCCATGCGCTTCCATCGTAGCCCTCCAATAATTTTGGCCTGCCGCAAAGTGCACTCCGCACCCTATCGCCCAGACGAAGTCTCAGGACACCGGTCCTAATGAAACTCAAGAAAATTTTTACACGGGGCGAATTGTTTACACGCATGCGATATTTTTGTAAGAGTTTACAGCCGAGTATGGCTAATCTTGCCGCTCGTCAGCTCTCTCCTCTGCGTTTCGACATCTTCAAGTGCCGCACTGCGGTCTTCGTCATTGTCGGGTCGGTCTAGGTCGACCTTGTCTAGGAAATTTTCGACCGCCATGACGAAAGCGTCGATTTTTCCCACTGAAAACTTCATGATGTTTCTCAAATCGGCTGAGTGCTCCCTTTTGTGCGGGTGACAATTCCTTTGTGAAGGATGTACTTGGTGGCGTAGTAGTTGGATCTGCTGCCTTGGAGCCCGCATCGGAAGTGAAGACAGAACCATCAGATGCCGTGATGGCGGCTTGGAGGGGCCCCTGGAGCTCGGCGAAAAACTTTTCCGTACGCCACAGAGACGGACGGAACAGCAAATAGATGAGGGTGGAAAACACGCAGGAATTCAGCGGAATGTCCAAGACGTCCGCGAGAAATCGCGCGTAGGCAACGATAGAAAAACCTCTAACGAATGCCGTACAAGCGCAGACGCGCGGTGTCCATATCGGAACACGATCGTACGGGCGACCTGTTCAATTTGACCGTGATGTGGCACGGTGCGGCAAAAAGTCAAGAGAAAACTTCATTGGCAAAATAATGAAAAACGCGAACCGCAAAACTTCCAGCCTTTCGGCGCGCATAGCGGCCACATCCCCAAAGCCAAAGGACAACGTAAAAGGCGCGGAGAAGGATGCGTGAAAAAACGAAATCCTATACACCGTAGAGGTTAGTGATCGCTGTGGGCCGTGGCAAGGAGAAAATTTCAAAAAATTTTACGGATCGGCGATAGCAACGAAGTACGGGCAGAAAATTTTATGGTTTGCGCCGATGGGAAATTTGCGCGGCGGGCGGAAAAACTCTTTACAGCGGCGGTAGGCCCGCTACGACACGGAGCAAGCCATGATAAAGACGAGGAAGGCGATTGCGAAGCGGTTCAAATTCACCGCCACGGGGAAGGTGCTGCGACGCACGGCCGGATACGCCCACATGTTGCGCAATAGGAGCACGAAGGCCCGACGACGAGCCCACGGTGACAAGGCCGTTTCTGCCGGCTTTTCTGCCCACGTGCGCCGGGCCGTTCCGTTCGCCTGAATGAGTGGCCAATGTTTCAAATCGATCCGGTGGGGCGAAATTTTGGCGGCCTCGGCGGGTCAAGTTTTAGGAGAAAATCAATATGCCACGGGCCACCAACGCGGTAGCGACGAAGAAGCGGCGGAAACGCATTCTCAAACAAACTAAGGGGTATTTCGGCAACAAGTCACGGCTCTACCGCTATGCCATCGACGCCTTCTGGCGGGCCGGCTGTTTTGCCTATCGGGATCGGCGCAAAAAGAGGACCGAATTCCGTCAGCTGTGGATCGTGCGCATCAACGCCGCCTGCCGCCCGCTGGGAATTTGCTATAGTCGACTCATCGCCGGTCTCGCCGCGGCGAAGATCGAGTTGGATCGAAAGGCTTTGAGCGAGTTGGCCATCCACGATCCGGCGGCATTCTGTGCCGTCGTGGAGCGGGCTAAGTCGGCATTGGCTACGGCTTCTCAGGACGCCTAGACCATGGGGTCGGAAGGGCCGGAGGAATTTGCCGCGCTGGAGGGGCGACTTCGTCAACTGCCCGCGGCTCTGAATGATAAGCTCCATGCGCTTGACGGCTGGGCGGCGCTGGAGGCGGCCAAGGCGGAGTTTTTCGGCCCCAATGGGGCGCTAACTGCCGTGTCGAAGGGCATTGGCAATCTGCCTAAGGATTGGCGACCGAAAATGGGGAAAGTGCTCAACGAGATCCGGGGGCAGTTGGAAGTTGCGCTGGAGAAGGCGCGAAAGCGGATTGAGGAGGATGAAATTGTCGCAAAATTAGGCAAGCGCCCTGATCCGACGCTCACCGCGGCGGAGGGCAAGGCTGGCCTCCGGCACCCGCTCTCCATCGTCCTTCGGCGTGTGGTGGAAATTTTTCACCGAATGGGTTTTTCCGTCGCCGAGGCCTCCGAAATCGAAACCGAGTGGCACTGCTTCGACGCACTCAACATGCCGGCCACCCACGCTGCCAGGGACAGCATGGACACATTTTTTCTGCCCGATGATGCGCAAGTTGCCAACGTGGAGAAACATGAATCAGGCGACGGCCGCTACCTATTACGTACGCACACGACTTCCGTGCAGATCCGGGAGTTCATCAAAGGCACACTGCCGCTACGGGTTATCGCTCCAGGTCGAGTTTTTCGGCGGGACACGGTGAACGCCACTCACAGCGCCAATTTTCACCAGTGTGACGTCGTTCATGTGGACCGGCAGGTGTCCGTCCGCGACCTGAAGGACACCATCGACTTTTTACTGTGCAATCTCTTCGGACAGAGCGTGGAGACCCGCTTCCGGCCCAGCTTTTTCCCCTTCACTGAGCCCAGCTTCGAGGTGGACCTGCGCTCGCCCGATCTAGGAAAACTGAGTGGCACGTGGATCGAAATTTTTGGCTGCGGCATGATCCATCCGAAAGTCTTCCAAGCAGTTGGCATTGACCCCGATCAGTGGTCGGGTCAGGCCTGGGGCATCGGCATCGAGCGGATTGCCATGCTGCTCTACGGCATCGACGATGTCCGCCACTTCTACCGCAATGACGAGCGATTTCTGCGGCAATTCAATTGATCGCGACGGCCTAGGCATTTACATCCACGTGCCCTTCTGCGCCTCCCGCTGCGCCTACTGCGCCTTCTACGGCGAGCCGCCCCTCCGCCAGTCCATAGACGGCTATCTGGACTGCCTTCGGCGCGAATGGGTTCTGCGCTGGGACGGCCGCCCCGCGGACAGCATCTACTTCGGCGGCGGTACGCCGGGGCTTCTCTCCTGCAGTGATTTTGAGAAAATAGCAAAATTTTTGGGACAGGCGCTATCTTCCCAATTGCGGGAATGGACCGTAGAATTTTCGCCGGCCACCGTCCGCGAAGAAAAATTGCGTACTCTGAAGGAGCTGGGCGTCACGCGTATTTCGTTGGGGGTACAGAGTTTCAACGATCACACGCTGGCCGCCCTAGGCCGTCGACAGCGGGCGGAGCTTGCCATCGCCGCCTACGATCTTGTTCGTGCCCACGATTTTGACGTCAGCTTCGATTTAATTTTTTTGGCCCCCGGCCAGCGATTGGCCGACTGGAAGCGGGATCTGGCTCGCGCCGTCGATTTGGGTCCGGACCACATTTCCACCTACTGCCTTACGGCCGAATCAGGTGCGCCGCTCTGGAAAAATCGGACCGCTCCCCCAGCAACCGCCGGCGAAGCCTTCCACCGAAATGCTCGAAATTTTCTCCAAGAGAATGGCTATGAACACTATGAAGTGTCCAGCTTTTGCCGCCAGGGCCACCGCTGTCTCCACAATTGCAATACGTGGGCCATGGGCGAATGGCTGGGACTTGGCCCATCCGCAGCTTCCCAGTTCCGCGGCAGACGCTTTCGCAACGTGCCGAACTTAAAACTTTGGGCGGAGGGAATTTGGTCCAGTTCTCCCGACGAGGAGGACGTGGCTGTTCTTTCCGAACAACTTCTGCTGCAGGACCGTTTCATCTTCGGCATGCGGATGGCCGACGGCGTGCCCGATTCCCTATTGGATCGCGCTGAGAGATTGGGCTACGGCGATCTGCGGGCACTGTTCGAACGATTTGCGGAGGAAGGACTTATTCGAAGTGTGGACGGTCGCCTGTGCCCCACCGGCCGCGGCCTGCTGCTGGCGGACGGATTGGCGCTGGAGATCCTCTGCCATTGCGCTTGACCGATCGAATCGCCCTCCTAGCTAGTTAGCGACCGGGAGAGATGGCTGAGTGGTCGAAAGCGCCTTCCTGCTAAGAAGGTGGTCCCTCAACGGGGGCTCGAGGGTTCGAATCCCTCTCTCTCCGCCAGAGGGGCTGCTGTTCCGCTCCTTTCTATTCTAAATTAGCACTTTGCCAAATGTGACGTCCTCCGGATCTAACTGGGGATCGTCCACGGGCATTTCCGTGTACCCGTGCCGTTTGTAGAAATCTATTGGCCTTCCGACCGTCGCAACATAGAGGATTTTGTAATTGTGAACTTTCAGCCATTCTTCGATGTTCCTTAGGAACTCTGAGCCAAACCCCTGACCGCGGCTCTCTTCCGTAATGGCAATGGTGCGCAACAGTGCGTCCGCCGTCTTTGCCCTAAACTGAATTTGCGCGCATCCCACAATTTTTACGCCATGGTACAAAACGAAGTGTTCGTGTTCCGGATGATCGAATGTCCAGAAGTGCGGATCCGCAACCCCCGGCTTATCAAAAAATGTTCCCTGGCGCAGGATTTTTACGGCGTTCCATTCGTCGTCCGTAGTGCATTTCAAAATGCGCAATCGGTTGAAGCCCAACTCTTTGGCGATGGCTTTAATGAAAGTACCTTTCCGGAGAGTGTAGAGAGGGAAGGCGTTTTTTCCAACCCTTTGGTGCGAGGTTTCATCCTTTAATATTTCCATCTTTAGGGCCGCATAGGCGTCACGGCAATCCCTATTGGCTCTTAGGTGATCACGGAAGAGCAGGTTTAGCTCAATTTCCGGATGATTTTTGTCGAAAAAAAGGTGCAAATTTACGTCGGGAGTGCCCATTTTGCTAAATCCGCACTTCAACGGGATATTCCATTCGCCCCTATGAACATAGCCGGCCACTTCCAGGCCGCCGATGGCGCTCGTACGGTCTTTGGCGACGGCAATTATGTCGATTTTCGGCTTAGCGGCAAGGCCAAGAACCGCCGTTGATCCTATATGGTGAATTGCGATACAGTTGTCACCAAGCGCATTCGCAATTATGGATCTTTCCGTCTCAAATAGCGCCGGCCAGTTCTCGTCATAGGGTACAATCGAAATGGGAGCTTTGCCTGCGTTGGCCATAGGCATAATGTCTAGCTATCGTTAGCTGCCTATCGGCAAATGGGACGAATGACACGAATGGCGGACGAATCGGGCAGTTTGTGAATTTCGCGCAAAATTTCTCTCTGCCGCAGGGCCAGTTCCTGCACGGCCGCATCGCTAGAAGCGAGGACGGTCAAGACAAACCCGCGAATACCATGGGGATGGCTGAGGCGAGATAGGGTCTTTCCGACGATCTGTGGCCAGAGATCCGTCAGCGTCTGGAGACGGCTAAAGCGGCTTAAACAAGTGCCGACGAGTCTGTTAAGCAAGTCATCGAGCCGGCCAGCGGGACGAGTCATCGGCCGGTGCTCCGACGTCGGCAGGCCGCAAAAATTTTCCATCAACCGTCTTTGGACCCCGTTAAAGTGTTGCCTTTGTCCCATCAGCCGATCCGTTCTATTTGGGCGCCGAGTCTGCGCAATTTTTCTTCGAAGTTTTCGTAGCCGCGATCCACGTATTGCACGTTCCGCACGGTACTTTCCCCTTCCGCGATCAGCGCAGCCAGGTAGAGACAAGCCCCACCCCGCAGATCCGCCGCGGCGATCGATGCGCCTCTCAACCCACTAGGCCCCTTCACGATGGCGCTTTGTCCTTCCAGCGCGATGGCGGCCCCCATGCGCTCCAGTTCACCCAGATGGGCGAAGCGGTGAGGGTAAACCCGCTCCGTAATAATGCTAATTCCTTCCGCTTGAGTCATTAGCACACACATGGCGGCCTGCAGGTCCGTAGGAAAGCCAGGATACGGCAATGTGGTTAAATCCATGGGGCCCAGGTGGCAGCGGCTGCCAAGGACGCGGATGAAATTGGGACCCAGCTCCGTCGGGACGGCCATGCGGTCGAAGGCCTCCAACAGCGCGCCGCAGTGGGACGGGTCGGCCGGCGAGAGAAGAAAATCTCCGCGCGCCAAAGGAGCGAGCAAAGCAAAGGTGCCCAACTGAATGCGGTCCGGGATAAGCCTATGTCGGGTGCCATGGAGTCCGTCCACACCCTCCACGGTCAGGATGGGACTGCCTATGCCGCTAATCTTTGCGCCCATTTTTTGAAGAAAATGGCAAAGATCTGCCACCTCCGGTTCGCAAGCGGCGCACTGAATTTCTGTCGTTCCTTTCGCTAAAACCGCTGCACAGAGAATGTTCGCCGTTCCTGTGACCGTACTTCCGTGGCGCCCTCCCAAGAAGAGGCGGGTCCCACGCAGCCGCTTCGCCGATACGTGAATAAGGCCATTGCGCAGGGCAATTTCGCAGCCCAATTTTTGCAACCCATACAGGTGTAGATCGATGGGCCGCGGGCCTATGGCGCAGCCGCCCGGCAGGGGCAGGACCGCCCGTCCGTGCCGCGCGACAAGGGGGCCCAGCAGGCAAACGGACGCCCGCATGCGAGAGACGGCCTCGCCGTCCGGATCTCCGGAAAAGCCCTTCATGCAAATTTGCGTAATATCTTCCCGTTGAGAAATTTCTCCGCCCAGTCCGCGTAGGATGGTCACCATGGTGCGGATGTCCTCTAACTGCGGCAGGTTATCGATGGCCACCGGATCGTCGGTCAGGAGCGTGGCGGCCAGAATGGGCAATCCCCCATTTTTTGCGCCGCCGACGGCAACTTCGCCAGACAGCGGGCGCCCGCCAACGATGCGCACCGAACTCATAGACTATGGCTGGAACGAATTCCGACGGCCGTCAAGCGCGTCTCGCGGCCAACCGGGGATCTACGAAAGCAATCTTCCGACAAGGTTCGCTGCAGCTGTAAAATTCTCCATTCCAAAAGGAAACACCATATTCGCCGACAGTTGGTGCCGCAGCCAGCTGCGCTGCTTTCTGGCGAACTGCCGCGTATGGACTAAGATGTGTTCAGGCAGTTCTTCCCGACCGATTTGACCGTCCAAAAAGCTAAGAACTTCCCGATAGCCGACCGCACTACAGGCGGAGGGATTTCGCTCAAAACCCTTTTGCCGAAGCATTTCTGTTTCCTCGATGAGGCCATCGGACAGTTGCTTTTCAATGCGCCGGCGCAGGACATTTTCGTAGTCCGATCCGGCCGCTTCCAGCAGAAGCGTGTACGGTTTTTGTTCCGCAAAACGGCTCTTCATTTTACGGAATTTTTCCAATAGCTCGGCAGGCCGCAGGCCGCTCTCCAGGGTCCGCTCCAGGAATCGGGCAACACGCCGTGGATTTTTTCGATCGATGGGCAAGTTTTCGCCGCCACGGTTATCTAGTTCCAGCAAAAGGCCATCCAGGCCGTTCAGTTCTTCGATTGCCCGCACCCGTTCCCGCACGGCCGGTGAAACGGCGATGGAGTCGTGGACTGGGCCGTAGAACATCTTTAAGTAGAACCCGCTGCCGCCCACGCAAAAAATTGGACCGGCAGAGCTGCGCAGTACCCCGTCCGCATGGTCGGCGAATTGCTTCACATCGTAGGGTCGATCCGGCTCGCAAAGGTCCAGCCCGAAATGCACTACGCGGGCCCGCTCTTCTGCGCTTACCTTGGCAGTTCCGATGTCCATGTGCCGGTAGACTTGGACGGAATCACAGGAAAGTACCACTCCACCAAAGCGTTCGGCCAATGAGATGCCCAATGCGGATTTGCCCGTGGCCGTCAGTCCGGCGATGACGAAGAGCGGTGGAGCCACGGCTGTTCTTCTAGCAGTCTCGGGGTAGAGTCAACGCCTTCGCAGCAGAGCCATAAAATTTTTGGGAAAAATCAGTGTTTTTTTGCTTCCACTGCGGAGATGAAGATTAAGAAGGTCGAGTGTTTGCAGATCGTCCCAATAGTGTTTCCGAACTTCCCGCCAGTAGCGTCTACTACTCCCTTTTCGATGAAGACGCAGCGCAATTAAAATTCCAATGGGAGGACCAGGGGGGGGCCGTTACAACCGACGTTGACGGGAACTTGGTCTATTTTTGTTACCGGGTGAACCCGACTCTCGGCTATGTGCCGATTGGCGCGGCGCTAGATGGGAAGAGACCGCCCCACTGTGGGGAGTTTTTAGAGATCACCTTTCCGGACGGCAGCGGGCGGGATCCCATCTACGTGCACTATTCGCAAGTATATCAGCCAACGGAGGCTGCTCGGCTGGAAACGGACCTGCTAACCATCGTAATGGGCATTCTCCATGGGGCTAGCCGCCTTCAAATTGCCAAAATGGAAGATCTTCTCGTAGAGGCTGATATGCTTAACATGCACATGGCAAAGCTCATCGAATTGCACCGGCTTTTCAGCGGCCTACAGGATCAGTTTTGTCCCGACGAAGCGCATAATAAAATCATAGCACTAAAGTGGGACGTGCTGGTGGAATTTCGTCGGGCTGGCATTCCATTGCCGTTCAAGTGGGCCATGGTCGGAGCGTTGCCACGCATATTTCTCCTGTATAACGCGAGAAATTCCCTCTGTCGGCACACGCGCTGGTCAGTCCACTGCATGGATATTTCTTTTGTCGATAAAGACAAAAAAGAAAGAAAGAAACGCCTGCTCGCCGAATCGGGAAAGATATATTATAACAAAAAAAAGGGACGCCCGCGGGGCTATGCCGATGTAGAGGATGCCGATAAGTTTGATCTTTCGCCGGAAAATGTCTACCGGCTCGTATGTGAAAATTCACCCTATGGCGATCCGACTTCCTATTTCGACGCCGCATCCTGCCGGTCAAATGGTTCGGACGGCTCCATGAGCACTTCTACCATCGGCGGCCTCGTGGATACGGGCGAAGCTTTTACGTTGAAGCCGGAATTTGATGAAGAAACGGGGGCAATTCTGCGCTATAGTCTTGTGCCAGAAGATGTGATTAAGGGCACCCGATCGCGGCCGACTGTCACAATAGCTAACAACTGGACGCCAATTTTGAAGCCGGCGCAGGAAATCGAAAGAGGACAGCACTCAATTTACGTTTCTGGGGACGACTTAAAACGTTTTTGTGATTTTATCCGCATGCATAACGACGCCTACACGGCACGCATGTCTAATATTTCTACCATGATACTGCTCAACAGCAATGAGTTGCAGCAAAGTCTTTCCGCAGCGGTGAGCCTGGTTCAGAAGATTGGGAACGTTCACCGGCGTGTCGCGGCCAACACGCACTACTGAAGCTCCGTTTCCGCCGGTGGCCATAGTCCGTTTTCTAGGGCTTTCTCGGTGAGTGAGCGGTGGCGCCTCGGAGAGATGGGCCAATCTGCCGGACATTTAGCGCGTAGGGGGAATTTTTCCTTTTCTAGTTTGAAAAAGAAAAGTAAACTCTCTCCGTGAGTCTGGATCGTCCAGGAAATGTTTCCGAACTGCCGCAAAACAGCGTCTATTATCAGCTGTTGGGCGATGACACGTCCAAACTGAAGTTTCAATGGGCAGAGCAGGGTGGGACAGTAACGGCAGATAAAGACGGAAATTTGAACTATTTCTGCTACCGGGTGAACCCATCGCTGGGCTATGTGCCGCTCGATGCGGCGGCCGCGGGCGGGCTTGGCGGAGAGTTTTTGGAAATTACATTCCCAACCGACAACGGCCGAGATCCTATCTATGTTCATTATTCTCAGGTCTATCAGCCGACCGACCGAGCCCGCAAGGAGATGGATCTGCTGACCATCGTGCTGGGCGTACTTTACCAAAATAGCCGCTTTTCCATCGCTCAGCTGGAAGATCTTCTCGCCGAGGTGGATGCAATTAATGTGCGGACGGCAAAACTCATTAAGCTCTATCAGCTTTTCAACGGAATGCAGAGCCAGTTTGCCCCGAATGAAACGCACACAAGGGCCATCGAAATAACGTGGAATCAGCTGTCCGAATTTCCCAAAGCGGACCTGCCGTTGCCTTTCAAATTTGCTGTAGCCAGTGCTTTGCCAAAGCTTTTTTTAGCGTATAGAGTTGGCACTTCAATTAGCATAGGACCGAGGGAGGGCTATTGGGATGTTTATTGTGCAGATACAAGCTTTGACCCAGATGATAAAAGTAAAACACAAAGAAATAAACGGAAACTAGAATCTTGGGATAGTGGCTACTATTTCGCGAAAGTTCCAGATACCTATTCTGACTTAGATCCACAGTATAAATTTGATATTTCCTACGACCATGTCTATAACGTAATATGTGAAAAATCTCCCTATAATCCCACGTCGGCTTCTTTCATCAAGGACTGCATAGCGGCGGGTACTGACAGCAGTACGGTGCTATTTCAAGATGCCCCTTCCGATGTTAATCTTGAGGTTTATTCACTTACGCCTAATCGCGACATGGAAACGGGAACAATTGCGGATTTCAACCTTTCGAAAGAAGAAGTTAACATGGAACCGTGGCCGGCCTATGACACGGCCGTGGTCGCGAATGGCTATGTGCCCATTTTAAAAACAGCGGAAGATATTGAAAGCGGAAAATGTTCCATCTTCATCAAATGTGACGACCTGAAGAGCTATTGCGATTTCATACGGTCCATGGGCGACAGCTATTCCGCTAAGCTGTCCAACGTTAACAGCATAATTTCCATGGCCAATAATGATCTGCAACAGAGTCTCGCGGCCGCTTCGAGTTTAATCCAGAAGGCCGAAAGCGCCCAACGGAAGACCGTATCTAACGTGCGCTAGCGGAAGATAATTTCTCTGGCCGTCTGGCCGCAGCCCCCTACGGTAAAACCATGAATCTGTGGCGGTTTACGATGCGCCTATTCTACACCTTCTTGGCCGCCCTCATCCTGGACGGACAAATTCGCTGCGGCAGCTACCTGCTTGGAACTGCCGGTCTAATGCCGCAACTGCTCTGGGTCGCCTTTCCCCTATCTTCGGCGGCGCCGCTTGCCTTCGCGTTCGGGCTCCTGTTGGACGGCACCCACTACTCCTTGCCTTTTGGACTGAGCGCTTTCTTTTGCCTAGGTGCGGTTTTTTGTCTTCAACTTTTGCATCAGCACATTTTTGGGGATTTAGCAGGCAAATTGCTGATCACCGTACCGTTTACAACGGTAGCCTATTACCTAATTCTTTCTACGGCACTCCTCCAGCAGACGGACATCGCCGCAGCCCTGACGGCTTGCCTGGGCTCTTGCATTTTCAATTGCCTCACTGTGATGATATTCCATCGGCTGTGCCCTGCGAAATGGAGACTTCCCGTCTATTAAATTCAGCTATCGATTTGCCATTTATTAGCAGTTCGCCCGGCTTAGAGGCGCTAATGCGCACCGATTTCTCGTAAGGGACGCTTTGTATCTGTCCTGCTTTCATTTTCCGTGAAAAGACCCTTCCACCCGTTTCTAAATCATCAATGGTTACATAATTAGTCGCACTCACCTCCAGCACCATGTCTTTGCGAATGGAGCAAGGCTTCGGCGGAGCTACGATCCCAACGGACGGCCGTTCGAGTCGGATCTTTTGCACAACCGCCGCCGCTTCTTCGCTGGTTCTTGCTGGCCCATTTCGGCCCGCCGCAAATAGGTCTAATTCTCCAGCCTGCAGCCGGCGAAGGTCCTCGCCGAGCGCATCGCCAAATTCCTCTAGCAGCCGCCTTACGGCATTAACGGCATCTTCTGCCCCGTTTCCGTTACGGGCCGTCGTATTGTCGTAGCGTTTGATGCCGAGGAGATTACTACCTCTCCGATCCCAAAATTCGCAACGGGCACAAAGACGGACGGATCGGTTTCCTATGGCCAAATCATCCACCGTCGGGCAGAGAAGAAAGTACGGCTCCATAGAACTGTTCCATGGGGCGATCAGCACAAGATCCTGCGGCAATCGCCGTTCCAGACAGTTACGCAGCACCTTGCCAATGCCGTCGGCTAGCGGTTCTCCCCAGCGTAGGGATCCGCTGATGGCCACTTTGCCGCCAGTCCCTCGCATTACCAATTGCGGTCGATCTAAATAGCTTGGAAGGATGACGGTCTTTAGACAGATAATGCACTCGGGAATAAAATCTTCTTCGCGGGCTGGGGACCGTCCTTCTTGGCCACTAAGGACAAAATAGCGGATAGGACTCCCGCTCCGGCTTCCGCCAGAAGCGACGCAGCCAGAAAGAAACTGCAAGCTGATAAGGCATAGGACCACCGCATGGCACTTCCGCACCCATTTTCGCAAAAAAGCCAAATCCACTCCGCCGAAATAATGTAGCCGCTTTCGATTGTCCGCAAGGTGAATCTGATGGACGGCACATAAATAGCGACGAACAAAATAGCGGACGGCTCCCTGTCCCCCAGTTGGGGCAGGTTCAAATCTTTGCGATTTACGGACCCTTGACCATCGATGTACTCTCCGTTAGGAGGCGAGCGGTGGTCTTTTTGCAAAAACTGTTTCGACGGCTGTTGCGATCGGCCGCTTTGCTTCTGTGCGTCTTAACCGCCATTTTCGTTCTTTTGCGATCGGTGCCCGGTGGACCATTCGACGGTGAACGCGAATTGCCACCGAAAGCCGCTGCCGCCCTTCGGGATCACTATGGCACGGACAAATCGCCTCTGTGCAGCTATTTTCACTACGTAGGCCGGACCATTCGTGGCGACCTGGGACCCTCCTTTCGCCAATTGGGCTGGTCCGTCAGCGAGCTATTGGCAGATAAGGCCAGTGCTAGTTTCGAATTGGGCATCGAAGCACTGCTTCTGGCGATTCTGCTGGGCATCCCTTGGGGCTGC